>CAMLLF010000389.1 GCA_946480705.1 uncultured Lysobacteraceae bacterium
CTCGCAGTCGATCGGCGCGCTCGCGTTCGATCCGCTCGACGCGACGCGCCAGACATTGATCGCCGGCACCGGCCGCTTCAGCAACTTCGGCCAGCGCGGCGACGACGAGATCGGCGTCTACCGCACGACCAACGGCGGCGCGACCTGGACCGTGCACACCGGCGCGCCGCTGCTCGGCCAGAAGATCATCGCGGTCGCGGCACGCGGCACGCGGCTGTTCGCGGGCTCGACGGTCGGCGGCCTGTATCGCAGCGACAACAGCGGCGGCACGTTCACGCTCGTCTCCGGTACCGGCAACCTGCCGACCGGCGGCATCTTCGACCTGGTCGGAAATTCGGCGAACAACAACCAGTTCTACATCGCGACGCGCGGCGCCGCGCCCCAGGTGCTGCGCAGCGACGACGGCGGCCTGAACTGGATCAACGTGACGACCGGCGTACCGGGGCTCGGCGGCACGACGAACGCCGTGCGGCTGTCGGTCGGCGCATCGGGCACGGTGTTCGCCGCGGTCGTCAACAGCGGCGTGCTCGCCGGCGTCGCGCGCTCGACGAATCTCGGCGGCACCTGGACGCCGATGGACGTGCCGGCCGTGCATCCGGGCGGCCAGGGCGCGGTCAACACCGCGATCGTCGCCGATCCGTCGAATGCGAACCTCGTCTACATCTCGGGCGATCGCATCACCGCGAGCCCGTTCACCGGCAACGTCGTGCGCGGCAATGCCTCGCTCGCGAGCGGCACCCAGTTCTCGATCATCCACGGCGCCGGCGGCGGCAACACCTCGCCGCATGCGGACAGCCGCGCGATGATGTTCGACGCCAACGGCAACCTGCTCGAATCCGACGACGGCGGCGTCTACCGGCGCAGCACGCCTTCGGGCGCGGGCACCTGGGCCTCGGTCATCGGCAATCTCGCCGTGACCGAGGTGCACGACCTCGCCCACGACAAGGTCGCCGACATCATCATGATCGGCACGCAGGACAACGGCACGCACATGCAGATCGGCGCGACGAATCCGCGCTGGACGCTGATCAACGGCGGCGACGGCGGCGACGCGACGATCGACGACGACACGCTCGGCATCGCCGGCAGCTATCGCTACATCAGCTCGCAGAACAGCGGCGGCTTCCGCCGTGCGCGCTACAACGCGACGAACGGCTTCGTCTCGAACGTGACGATGCCGACGATCGCCGATCCGCAGTTCGTCACGCCGGTCGAGCTCAACGTCGTGAACTACGGGCGCATGCTCGTCGGCGGACTCAACAACGTATACGAATCCATCAATGTAACCACCGCGACGCCGACGCTGACCCCGCTCGGCACCGGCGCGAACCGCAACGCGATGGCCTACGGCGCGAGCGACAATCCCGATGCCGCCTATGTCGGCAAGAACGCGGCGGTGTTCCGCCGCTCCGGCGCGAGCTTCGTCGCGACGACGGCGCTGCCGGCCGGCGCCGCGACGATCACCGACGTCGCGATGGATCCCGACAATTCGCAGGTCGTGTTCGCGGTCGACGACAATCAGGTGTTCCGTTCGATCAACGGCGGCACGAGCTGGGACAACGTGACCGGCAATCTCGGCACGATCAGTTCGTTCGACTTCCGCACGATCGAGTTCGTGCCGAGTCCGCTCGGCGACGTCGTCGCGGTCGGCACGCGCTCGGGCGTCTTCGTCGCCGCCGTGAATTCGTCGACCTGGAGCCTGCTCGGCAGCGGCCTGCCCGACGTGCTCGTGTTCGACCTGCGCTACGTCGCGAACTCCGGCCAGCTCATCGCCGGCACGCTGGGCCGCGGCGTCTGGAGTTTCGTCATCGACCCCGATCGCATCTTTGCGAACGGGTTCCAGTGAGCGATCGAGCCTGAGCCCACACGGCGCAATGCCCTCCGGTCATTGCGCCGTACGAGCGCGCACATCGACGCCGCGTAGGGCGCAATAAGCAAAGCGCATTGCGCCATCCCCACGCAGCGACGCCCGCCCCGATACGGCGCAATGCCCTTCGGTTTCAGCGGGAACGAGGCCGGGTGATCGATCGCGTAAGTGTCCTCGAACGGTTCGCTGCGCGGTGCGGCGGCCGGCGTGCCGGCGCCTCCCGAACCGCAGGCACCGAGGCCCGCGGCGGCCTGGCGAAGCAGCGCCGGAACCGCCGTCACCCGTTCTCACTCCTCTTCACGCTCCACTGCCCCCCTATCCCGCTCGAGTTGACCAGGATCAAGGCCGTCCCGCGCCGCCGGCGCTAGCGTGCGAGCCATGATTCCGCACCCCGCCCTGCCCGAATTCGACGCCGCGCTGGTCGGCCGCTACGACCTCAACGGCCCGCGCTACACCTCGTATCCGACGGCGCCGCAGTTCGCGTCGAGTTTCGGCGAAGCCGAATTCGTCGCCTGCGCGCGCCGCTCCAACGACGATCCGATTCCGCGTTCGCTGTCGCTCTACGTGCACGTGCCGTTCTGCGAGAGCCCGTGCTTCTACTGCGGCTGCACGCGTGTGATCACGCGCGAGCGCGGCAAGGCCGAGGTCTATCTCGAACGGCTGTTCCGCGAGATCGAGCTGACCTCGGCGCTGTTCGACCGTGACCGCAAGGCCGTGCAGCTGCATTTCGGCGGCGGTACGCCGAATTTTCTCGACCTGCGCCAGATGGGCGATCTCTGCGAATCGCTGCAGCAGCATTTCACGCTGGACCGCAGCGACGCGCGCGAGTTCGGCATCGAGATCGATCCGCGCCATGCCGACGCCGACTACATCCGCGGCCTCGGCGAACTCGGTTTCAACCGGCTCAGCGTCGGCATCCAGGATTTCGATCCCCTCGTGCAGCAGGCGGTCAATCGCATCCAGTCGGTCGAACAGACCGCGACCGTGCTCGACGCCGCGCGCGACGGCGGCTTCCGCTCGCTGAGCGTCGATCTGATCTACGGCCTGCCGCTGCAGACCGTCGAGGGTTTCTCGCGCACGCTCGACGCGGTCGTCGCGCTGCGGCCCGACCGCATCGCCGCATACAGCTATGCGCATCTGCCCGACGTGTTCAAGCCGCAGCGCCAGCTCGACGCGGCGAACCTGCCCGATGCGCGGACCAAGCTCGCGCTGCTCGCGCTCTGCGTCGAGCGGCTCTGCGGCGCCGGCTATCGCTACGTGGGCATGGACCATTTCGCGCTGCCGACCGACGAGCTCGTGCGCGCGCAGGACGACGGCACGCTGCAGCGCAATTTCCAGGGCTATTCCACGCACGGCGACTGCGACCTCGTCGGCCTTGGCGTCAGCGCGATCAGCCGCGTCGGCGACGGCTACAGCCAGAACTTCAAGGAAATGGCGCTGTACTACGGCGCGCTCGACCGCGGCCGGCTGCCGGTGGCGCGCGGCCTGCTGCTCGACGACGACGACCGGCTGCGCGGCGACGCGATCATGCAGCTCATGTGTCACGGCACGCTCGACCTGGGCGAACTCGGCCGGCGCCACGGCGTCGACGCGACGACCTATTTCGCGGCGGAACTCGCCGATCTCGCCGACCTCGCCGTGCACGGGCTCGTGAACCTGCGGCCCGGCCGCATCACGGTGACGCCGCGCGGACGCTTTCTGCTGCGCGTCGTGGCCATGGTGTTCGATGCCTACCGGCGCAAGTCCCCGGCCGCGACCGTCCGTCATTCGCGCGTGATCTGAGTGCGCGGCGCAAGCGACAGCGACGATGCGCGTCTCGCGAGCACGGCCCAGGCCGCGCTCGCCGACGACGGCGACGCGCGCACGTTCTGCACGAATTGCAGCTTCGGCCGAATCTGCCTGCCCAACGGCTACGACAAGACGGCGCTGCACGCGCTGCACTGCCTCGTCGAACACGTCGGGCCGTTCCGCGGCGGCCATCATCTGTTCCGCGTCAACGACGCGTTCGGCGCGATCTACTCGGTGCGCGCCGGCATGATCAAGACCTACGTCGTCGACGATCGCGGCCGCGAGCAGGTCACCGGCTTCTACCTGCCAGGCGAACTCGTCGGGCTCAACGCGATCTATCCGGCGCGCTATCCCTGCAATGCGGTGACGCTCGACACCGCGGCGCTGTGCCGCTTTTCGTTTCCTGCCATGGCGACGCTCGCGACGCGCCTGCCGCATCTGCAGGAACAGCTGTTCCGCCTGCTCAGCAAGGACATCGGCACGGCGTCGCTGCTGTCAGGCGACTACACCGCCGAGGAACGCCTCGCCGCGTTCCTGATCGACCTGGCAGACCGCTACGCCACGCGCGGCTATTCGGCGCGCCGCCTGCACCTGTCGATGCCGCGCTCGGACATCGCGAACTATCTGCGGCTCGCCGCGGAAACCGTGAGCCGCGTGCTCGGCCGGCTGCAGGAGCGCGGTTTGCTGCGCATCGAAGGCCGCGAAGTCGGGATCCTCGACGCTATCGCGCTGCGCGATGCGGCGCGCTGCGTGCTGCAGCATCGCTGCGCCGACTGAAAGGCACCGATCGATCGATGCCGGCTGATCCAGATCAGTGCGGCGCCATCGGCACGATCGCATGCTGAGCCGGAATTCACGATGGAGATTCCGATGACATCGACACGACGCCTGTGGCTCGCGCTCGCGGTGCTGCTGGCCGCGACGTTTTCCGTGCTGCTCTGGCAGGGGCGCGAGATCTATCATGCGGCACCGCCGCTGCCCGAGCAGGTGCGCGCCGACAGCGGCGCCCTGCTCTATTCGCGCGCCGACATCGAAGCGGGCCGCCAGGTCTGGCAGTCGATCGGCGGGCAGCAGCTCGGTTCGGTCTGGGGTCACGGCGCGCTGGTCGCACCGGACTGGAGCGCCGACTGGCTGCACCGCGAGACGGAGGCCTGGCTGGCGCAG
>CAMLLF010000390.1 GCA_946480705.1 uncultured Lysobacteraceae bacterium
CGACAGGTACACATTGCAGAGCAGCGGCGACTGCCACTGCCGCCCGCGCCGGCCGCGGCCGGCGCTCTGCTGCTCGGCGAGGCAGACGGCAAGGTCGCCGCGCTTCGCGGCGCTGCGCAGGAGTTCGCTGCTCGTCGAGTCGATGGCCCAATGCACCTCGATCTCGCCGAAGCGCGGCCGCAGCGCGCCGGGCAACGCAGCGCGGATCGCCGCCGCGTCGAGCAGCGCCAGCGGTCGTTCGAGGCGATACCCGCGCCCGGCGACGGCGGCCAGCGGCAGGCCGGCTTCGCGCAATTCGTCCAGCCGTTTCCAGACCGCCGCGCGCGTAACGCCGAAGCGCTGCGCGAGGTCGCTGCCGGACCAGCTGCGCCCGTCGGCAAGCGCGGCGACCAGATCGCGCGCCTGCATCAGCGGCGCTCTTCGAACAGGCGGGCCAGCACGCGTGCGCGCTCGAAGCGATGCTCGGTGCCGCGGTACAGCCGCCACAGATTGCCGGCATGGGTCAGCACGAGCAGTGCGGCGCAGGCGAGCGCATAGGTGTGCAGGCTGCCGACCTGCGGCGCGAGCCACCAGAGCAGCGGCACGAGGCTGACGCCGGCCACGACCGTCGACAGGCCGACATAGCCCGTGCTGCCGAGAACCAGCAGCCAGACCAGCAGCAGCGGCGGCACGGCAATCGGGCACAGCACGAGGATCGTGCCGACGACGGTCGCCGCGCCCTTGCCGCCGCGAAACCCGTAGTAGACCGGGAACACATGCCCGAGCACCGCGGCGAATCCGCAGGCCAGCGCCTCGACGTAGAGGCCCGGCGACGCTTGCGTCGTCGGCACGAGCAGCGCGAGCCAGACCGCGAGCGCGCCCTTGCCGACGTCGACGAGGACCACGCTGATCGCGAAGGTCCAGCCGCGCGTGCGCAGCGCGTTCGTCCCGCCGGCGTTGCCGCTGCCGGACTCGCGGATGTCGAAACCCTGGCGGCGCCCGAGCAGCAGGCTGCCGGAGACCGAACCCAGCGCATAGGCGGCGACGGCCTTGGTGATCAGGACGAACATGGCGGTGCCGGCGGCAGGCAGGGGCCGCACAGCCTAATCCAACCCGGCCGCTGCCGGGCGCGGCCGGCCGCACGATTTGCAGACGCGCGATTTGCAAACGGTGGACCGCGCCGCTGTAATTCACGGTTTGCGTCAGCGCCCTGCTCCGGAGCCTCCATGTCCATCCTCCGCATGACCGACCTCGACCTGCGCGGCAAGCGCGTCCTGATCCGCGAAGACCTCAATGTGCCGATCAAGGACGGCCGCATCACCGCGACGCAGCGTCTCGACGCCGCGCTGCCGACGATCCGCCACGCGCGCGATGCCGGCGCCGCCGTGCTCGTGACCTCGCACCTGGGCCGGCCGGTAGAGGGCCAGTTCTCCGAAGCCGATTCGCTCGCGCCGGTCGCGGCCTGGCTCGGCGAGGCACTCGGCTCGCCCGTACGCCTCGTGCGCGACTATCTCGACGGCGTCGAAGTGGCCCCGGGCGAGGTCGTCCTGCTCGAAAACTGCCGCATGAACGTCGGCGAAGGCAAGGACTCGGCGGAACTCAGCGCGAAATACGCCGCGCTCTGCGACATCTACGTCATGGACGCGTTCGGCACCGCGCATCGCGCGCAGGCCTCCACGCACGGCGCGATCCGCGCGGCCAAGGTCGCCTGCGGCGGTCCGCTGCTGATGGCCGAACTCGACGCGCTGGCCAAGGCGCTGCAGAACCCGCGGCGCCCGCTGCTCGCGATCGTCGCGGGCTCCAAGGTCTCGACCAAGCTCGAACTGCTGCAGACGCTCGTGAGCAAGGTCGACCAGCTCATCGTCGGCGGCGGCATCGCCAACACCTTCATCGCCGCGAGCGGCTACGGCGTCGGCAAATCGCTCGTGGAGAACGACCTGATCGACACGGCGAAACGCATCATGGCCGACGCCAAGGCACGCGGCGCGGACGTGCCGGTTCCGACCGACGTCGTCGTCGCGCCGGCGTTCGCCGCCGACGCGCCGGCCACGATCAAGGCTGTCGACGCGGTCGGTCCCGACGACATGATCCTCGACATCGGCCCGCAGACCGCCGCGAGCTACGCCGCGCTGATCGCCAAGGCCGGCAGCGTGGTCTGGAACGGCCCCGTGGGCGTGTTCGAATTCGACGCGTTCGGCAAGGGCACGGAGACGCTGGCCAGGGCCATCGCCGCCTCGTCGGCGTTTTCGATCGCCGGCGGCGGCGACACGCTCGCCGCGGTCGAGAAATACGGCGTCGAAGCCGACATCGGCTACATCTCCACCGGCGGTGGCGCGTTCCTCGAATTCCTCGAAGGCAAGGAACTGCCGGCCGTCGCGGCACTCGCCGCGCGCGCCTGACGTTCAGGCCCGGCACCGACCGCCCGTCGGACGGATGCCGGGCTGAATCGGCGGGATAGACAAAGCGGGTACCGATTAACAGTTGCGCGGCGGTCGCCCCGGTAGGGTGCGCTGCATTCTGTGCATCTATCGGTTTTTCCTCATGTCGCCGCTGTTTCGCCTGTTTTCCGTGTGCCCGCTGCTGTTCGCCGCGGGCATCGCCACGGCCGCCCCGATCGAGGGCCGCCTCGAACTGACCTGGGGCGACTCCGACCCCGTCGCGGGCCAGCCCGCACAATTCCGCGTCACGCTCGTCGACGATGCCGGTCTGCGCTATGCGCTCGACCCCGAACAAGCCCGCATCGGCGCCGGCGATGTCTACGCGCTGTCGGGCAAGCGCGTCGCGGTCGAGCTCGGCGGACCGGCCACGCCGCAGGGCCTGTCGGTACAGGCCATCGTGTCGGCCGACGCGGAACCGGGCCGCAGCGGTACGCTGCCGGCCGTTGCCGGCACCACGGTCTGGGCGACGCTGCTCTGCAAGTTCAGCGACATCGCGACCGAGCAGAAGCCGCTGAGCTTCTTCACGGGCCAGTACGGCAACAACCCGGGCCAGCTCGACCACTACTGGCGCGAGGTCTCCTACAACAAGATCAACCTCGTCGGCAGCGCCGCCTACGGCTGGTTCACGCTTCCACAGCCGCGTTCGTTCTACATCCCGGCCGGCGGCAGCGCGAACCTCAACAAGCTGTTCGACGACTGCACCGCCGCCGCCAACGCCTCGGTCAATTTCGCCGCGAACGGCGGACTGCAGGGCGTCAACATGATGTTCAACGGCGATCTCGACGGCTTCGCCTGGGGCGGCGGCCGCTGCGCCACGCTCGACGGCATCAACAAGTGCTGGAGCTCGACCTGGAACCCGCCGTGGTCGTTCAACAACTCAGCCCCCCTGAGCCATGAAATGGGCCACGCCTACGGCCTGCCCCATGCGAACAACTCCGACGGCGACAGCGATCCCTACGACAATCCGTGGGACGTCATGAGCGACGCCTGGAGCAACGCGGCGAGCGACACGACCTACGGCAAGATCGCCAAGCACATCAGCGTCTGGTCGCGCGACAAGCTCGTGTTCATCGACGCCGCGCGCAAGCGCACGATCGACGCCGACGGCGTCTATGCCAACCTGCAGCTCGACCGCGCGAGCCTGATCGGTTCGCCCAATCTGCAGATGATCGTCGTGCGCGTCGCCGGCGCGCCGTCCACGCAGTTCTACACCATCGAAGCGCGCAAGCGCGGCGGCAAGTACGAAGCGAGCCTCGCGGGCGACGCGGTCATCATCCACTCGGTCAACACGACGCGCGGCGAACCGGCATGGAGCGTCGACGCGACGAACCCGCCGGCGAACGTCGCCAACAACGAAGGCTCGATGTTCAAGGTCGGCGAGACCTGGACCGCACCGAACAACGGCTTCACGATCGTCGTCAACGCGGCGACCGCGGAAGGCTTCCGCGTCACGATCACGCGCGGCAACGTCAGCGCGGATCTGATCTGGCGCGCAGGGTTTCAGTAAGTCCGGAATCGCCCGACTCCGCCTGTCTCGACATTCGTCGCATCCGGTAGCGAGGCGGGTTGTCGGCGTGCACTGCGACCACCATCATGCGGAGTTCTTCATCGAAGGAACTCCGCATGCAGCTCGTCCTGTTCGATCTCGACGGCACGCTGATCCATTCCGAAGCCGGCATCGTCGGCTCGCTGCGCCATGCGCTCGACCGGCTCGGTCATGCCGCGCCGCCGATCGAGGAACTGCGCCGCTGGATCGGCCCGCCGCTGCGGCAGACCTTCCCGACCGTCGTCGGCGACGACCCCGCACGCGTGGAACTCGCCGTCGCGCACTATCGCGAGCGCTTCGACACGATCGGCTGGCGCGAGCACGAGGTCTATCCCGGCATCGCCGAACTCGTGGACCAGCTGGCCGCGCAGGGCCGCACGCTCGCGATCGTCACGACGAAGATGCAGGTCCAGGCACGCCGCATCATCGACCATCTGCCGTTCGGCGCGCATTTCGCGGCGGTCTACGGCCCGAGCGGCAGATGATCGCGCAGGCGCTCGCCGACTTCGGCGTCGCGCCCGCGCAGGCCGTCATGATCGGCGACCGCCATTTCGACATCGAAGGCGCACGCGCCAACGGTGTGCGCGGCATCGGCGTCGGCTGGGGATTTGGCAGCCGCGCGGAACTCGAACAGGCCGGTGCGCAGGCCATCGCCGCGACACCCGCAGAGCTCGCCGCGCTGCTGCAGCCGGCGTGCGCGGCCGCCTGAAAACGCAAACGGGCAGCGGCCTCGCCGCTGCCCGCCCGGATATCTTGCGCGAACGGTAAACGACCGCCGTCCGGAATCGGACGGCGCTCCGCCTTGTTCATAATCTCTGATTTTACCCTT
>CAMLLF010000391.1 GCA_946480705.1 uncultured Lysobacteraceae bacterium
TGCCGCTCGTCAACGAAATCGTCATCGGCCTCAAGGACAAGGACCGCTTCAACGCAAGCGAGCCGAAAGACGACGCGCAGTTCGCCGCCTACGTCACGAATCCGACGCTGCCGGCGCTGCTCGAAATCCTGTTCGGATCCGCCGGCGTGCAGGCGCCGTCCGCATTTCCGCGCAGCGATCTCATCGCCGCGTTCCTGACCGGCGTGACCGGCGTGAATCGCCAGCTCAACGGCGTGCCGGCCGAGATGGTGCGGCTCAACACGAGCCTGCCGGCAACGCCGAAGGGGCAGCAGAACAGTCTCGGTGCCGCGGCATGCTTCGTCGACGGCGCGCTGACCGTGTCGAATCCGGGCTGCGATCCGGCCGGCTTTCCGAACGGCCGCCGCCCCGGCGACGACGTCGTCGACATCGAACTGCGCGTCGCGATGGGCGCCCTGCTGCCGCCCGGTGCGGGCAAGCCCGCAAGCGCCGGCCTGCCCTATACCGACGGCGTGCTCGTCGACGACAGCCAGTTCGATGCGGCCTTTCCGTACCTGACCACGCCGCTGCCCGGCTCGCCGAACGGCAGCAACGGCCTGCCGGGCAATCCGGTCTCGCCGTGATCGCCGCTGCCGCCGGGCCTTTCGCGCCGGCGGCATTTTCACATACATAACTTTTTACCTATTGGAATCCGATCCATGTCGCACAGCCGCTGGCCTGCCCGCGCGCTACTGTCGATCGGCGCGGCGTTCGCGACGTTCGCTGCCGCCGACCCGTATCGACCGACCCACGATGCGGAAGTGATCGAGACGCTGCCGCGCGCCGCCGCGCGTGGCGGCGACGCCGCCACGCGTACGCTGCGCGAGTGGCATGCGCGCGATCCGTCGGATCTCGACGTGGCGCTGCGCCTCGCGCAGACGCAGATCGCCGCGGCGCGCGCGTCGGCGGACCCGCGTCTGTGGGGCCAGGCGCAGGCGGCGCTCGCCCCCTGGTGGAATCTCGACGCCGCGCCGGTGCCGGTTCTGCTCGCGCGCGCCGCGATTCGCCAGAACCGCCACGACTTCGACGCGGCGGAAATAGACCTGCTCCGGGCCGTCGCGCAACAGCCGCAGCAGGCGCAGGCCTGGCTCGATCTCGCGAGCCTGCAGCAAGCGACGGGCGATCTCGCCGGCGCGGCGCAGAGCTGCGAGCGCGTCGTCGCGACCGGCGCATCGACGGTCGGCATCATCTGCCGCGCGAGCGTCGACGCACTCACGGGCGAGGCCACCGCCGGCTACGCGGCAGTTGCCGACGCGGTCGCGCAAGGCCGTCTCGCCGACCAGCCGCCGGCGGTACGTGTCTGGGCAGCGACGCTGCTCGCCGAAATCGCCGAGCGCCGCGGACACGGCGAGGACGCCGAACGCTGGTATCGGCAGAGCCTGAGCCTCGATCCGACCGACGGCTACGCGCTCGCCGCGTACGCGGATTTTCTTCTGGATCGCGGCCGCGCGGCCGATGTCGCCACATTGATCGCACCCGACTCGGCGATCGACGGCCTGCTGCTGCGCCGCGTACAGGCCGACCGCGCGCTCGATGCGCGCGCCGCGCAGGCCGGCGCCGCTACGCTCGCGGCGCGCTTCGACGCCTTGCGTGCACGCGGCGACCGCGTGCACCGGCGCGAGGAGTCGCGCTTCCGGCTCGCGCTCGCGCGCGATCCCGACGCCGCGCTCGAACTCGCCCTGCAGAACTGGGCCGTGCAGAAAGAGCCGCTCGATGCGCGCATCGCGCTCGAAGCGGCGCATGCCGCTCGGCGACCGCAGGCCGCGGCCGACATCGCGCGCTGGATCCACGCGAGCGGCCTCGAAGACGTGCGGCTCGTTCCGCTGCTCGCCGGCGTGCGCGCGCCATGAGTATGCTGATACGGACCGTCATCGTGCTGCTGCTCGTGCTCGCCATGGCGCCGGCGCGCGCGCACAAGCCCAGCGACAGCTATCTGAGCCTGCGCCTGGACGCCGGCCGCCTCGTCGGCCGCTGGGACATCGCCGTGCGCGACCTCGACGCGGTGTTCAATCTCGACCGCAACCGCGACGACCGCATCGACTGGGGCGAGCTGCGCGTGCGCCGCGACGCGATCGACACCTACGCGACGCAGCGGCTCGCGGTCGACGCAACGGCTCCCTGTCCGCTGCGCGTGACCGGCCATGCGATCGACCGGCACAGCGACGGTGCGTATCTCGTGCTGTCGCTCGCCGGGGAATGCGGCAGCGGCCATGCCGATGCCGTCACGATCGACTATCGCGCGCTGTTCGATATCGACGCGCAGCATCGCGGCCTGCTCAAGCTCGAAACCGCGCAGGCGCCGCCGCTGAGCGCGGTGTTCTCGCACGACGCCGCGCGCCAGACCTTCGACGCGGCCGGCGCCTCGCGCTGGCGCGCGTTCGCGGGCTACGTCGGCGATGGCGTGTTCCATATCGCGATCGGCTACGACCATCTGCTGTTTCTCGTCGTCCTGCTGCTGCCGGCGGTGCTCGACCGCCAGCGTCGCGAATGGCGGCCGCTGCCGCGCGCACCGGCCGCGATCGTCGCGGTGCTGAAGATCGTCACCGCGTTCACGCTGGCGCATTCGGTGACCCTGAGTCTTGCGACGCTGGGCCTCGTGCAGTTGCCGTCGCGCCTGACCGAAGCGCTGATCGCGCTGTCGGTACTGCTGACCGCGCTCGACAATCTCGTGCCGTTCCTGCCGGCGCGGCGCTGGATCGTCGCTTTCGCGTTCGGCCTCGTGCACGGCTTCGGCTTCGCCAGCGTGCTGGCCGATCTCGAACTGCCGCGCAGCGTGCTCGCGCTGTCGCTGGTCGGCTTCAACCTCGGCGTCGAACTGGGCCAGCTCGCGGTCGTCGCGCTGCTGATGCCGCTGGCCTGGCTGCTGCGGCAGACCGTGCTGTACCGGCCGCTGGTCCTGCGCGGCGGGTCGCTCGGAATCCTGCTGCTCGCGGCAGGCTGGTTCGTCGAGCGCAGCTTCGATCTGAAGGTGATGCCGTTCTGAATGCGCGCAGCGCTTCGCATCGTTGCGCAGCGCTGCGCGCGACGGTTACGGCATTTCGTAACCGTCGTAGAAGATCGCATCGCCGGCGACGCGCTTGTACAGCCAGTCGGAATCGCCGGTGATCTGCGGCGCCGTCCGCCAGCCGCCGCCGATGGCCAGGAACGTCAGCGACTCGCCGCTGGCCGACAGCTGCGGCGACATGCGAATGCCGCGCCCGGATGCGCCGGCCGCGTCGACGCTTTCGAGCTGCAGCCAGTCGAGCGCGGGACGGTAGCTGTAGACGTCGGTCAGTTCGTCGATGTCATGGGGCAGGAGCGCCTGCGTGGCCGCGAAAGCGAGCACGGCGCCGTCGGCACTCAGCGTCGGCTCGACGCAGCGCACGAATCCAGGCGCGCCGTTGCCGCAGACATTGACGAGCGTCTGCGCGGTGCGATCGAGCAGCTGCAGCCGTTGTTTTTCGCCATTGACGCCGCCGGTATCGACGTAGGCGACGCGCAGGCCGTCGTCCGACACGGTGATGGCTTCGGTGTTGCTTCTCGCCTGCACGATCAGCGGCGCGCCGGTCTGCGGATGACGCAGGCGCGTGAGCTGCGCGGTCTGGTTGTCGCGCAGGAACAGGTCGACGCTGCCGTCGGTATCGTTCGCGACGAGGTTGTTCGCGCCCGTGACGAATGCGCTGTAGCGCCCGTTGCGCGACAGGCCGCTGCGCGGCTGTATCGACGTGTCCGCCGGCACGCCCTGGTCGTTCGCGTCGACGCGCGTCAGCAAGCCGGTCTGCGCGTCGTGCAGAAACAGCCGCGAGTGGGGCGGCGTCACGTAAGGGGGCGTGAACCGGCCATCGTCGGACAGCATCGCCTGCGTCGTGCGTGCACCGATACCGACCGCCGCAGGCGTGTCGATGCGCGTCTGGCCCGCCGCGTCGACGCGCCAGAGATCCCAGGGCTCGGACGGCAGTTGCCCCGGCCCCCAGCCGCCGGTCAGATCGAACGGTTCGCGTCGCACGAGCAGCGCGCTGCCGTCCGTGGAGGCGCCCGCGAGCATCAGCGAGACCGGCCAGCTCGAAGGAGCCTGCAGATCCAGCGGCACTTCCGCCGGCGCCACGCCCGCGATGTCAGCGCGAAACACGCCGGCTCGGCGCTGAGGGCCGAGATTGTCCGCCTCGCTCGCGAAAGCCACGCTGCCGTCGTCGCCGAGCGGAAACGCGCGGCCCATGCCGACGCTGAAATGGCGGCCCGTCGTCGCACCCGCGAACTGCAGCGTGCCGCGGGCCTGACTGATGCGCTCGACGCTGCGGGCCGCGTCGATCGCGAACACGTCGCCGCGCCGGTTGTCGTCGCCGTCGACGAGATCGTCGCTGGGCGAATCGAATACGACGCGATGGCCGTCGCGACTCAACGCCGGCTGCGGCATCCACGACGCGGCGCCGGCCGCTGACGGCGTCAGGCGCGTCGTCGTCCCGGCGACGCGATCGCGCCGATAGAGGTGCGGGCCGGATACGCCGGGCTCGAAGTCGGTGGCGGCCGACCCGAACACGACATAGCGGCCGTCACCCGAAATCACGGCGTGAACGCTGTCGTCGTTGCCGGTCGCGCCGCCCGCGGCGACGCTGACGGCCTCGACCGTCCGCGTGACGCGGTCGAACACGTACACATCGGATCTGCCGTTGGCGTCGCCCGGCACGATCGCTTCGTAGGTGCTGAAGACCACGTGGCGCGCGTCGGCCGACAGCGCCGTTACCGACATCGAGGCGACCAGGGGCGGCCCCCAGACGCAATCGAGCAACGGCTG
>CAMLLF010000392.1 GCA_946480705.1 uncultured Lysobacteraceae bacterium
CCGGACGTGTTCAACATCCTGCTGCAGGTCATGGACCGCGGCGCGCTGACCGACACGAACGGCCGCGAGGCGAACTTCAAGAACGTCATCGTCGTCATGACGACGAACGCCGGCGCGACTCAGGCCGCGCGGCGCACGATCGGCTTCGTCGCGCAGAACCACGCGACCGACGCGATGGAAGCGATCCGCCGCCAGTTCTCGCCGGAGTTCCGCAACCGCCTCGACGCGATCGTGCAGTTCGGCGCGCTCGATCTCGAACACATCCTGCGCGTCGTGGACAAGTTCCTCATCGAACTCGAAACGCAGCTGCACGAAAAGCACGTCTCGCTGCACGTCGACCTCGATGCGCGGCGCTGGCTCGCCGAGCATGGCTTCGATCCGCAGATGGGCGCACGGCCGATGGCGCGCGTGATCCAGGACAACGTCAAGCGCGCGCTCGCCGACGAACTGCTGTTCGGCAAGCTGGCCGACGGCGGACGCGTGTTCCTGACGGTCAGGGACGACAAGCTCGACGTGCGCTGCGAAGCATCCGACGAGAAGCTCGCCGCGGTCGTCGAATGACCGCGGGCTGATACAGACGGCAATGCAGAAGGCCCGGAGCGATCCGGGCCTTCTTGCGTCAGGCGCCCGCGCGAGGCGGCGCCGGGAGCGAGGAGCGGAACGCTCGTCGCTTATTTCATGCGGTAGGTGATCCGACCCTTGGTCAGGTCGTACGGGGTCATCTCGCACTTGACCTTGTCGCCGGTCAGGATGCGGATGTAGTTCTTGCGCATGCGGCCCGAAATATGGGCGGTCACCACGTGGCCGTTTTCCAGCTTCACGCGGAACATGGTGTTCGGCAGGGTTTCGAGCACCGTGCCTTCCATCTCGATGACGTCGTCTTTGGACATTGGCCCTTCGTAATTGGCTGTGACCGGACCGGAAACCGAAGCGAAATCAGTTCCCTGGCGCGCTCTTTGGGTAAATCGCCCGAACATGCTGCCGGGCTGGACAGGCGGCGCCTGCAATGGGCACCGAGAAAGGGCGTCTTGCGTCCTTTTCAAGTCCCCTGGCCGTAGCGGCGCGGGATGATGCCACGTCGGCGCGGATACGGGAAGCAAGCCCGGTCACGTAGCGGCGGCGAGGTCGGCCGGCCGCAGCGTTTCGAACGCGCCGTGCCACGGACCGTCGCGGCCCGGCTGCACCACGAGTTCGGCGATGCGGCGGGCGAACTCGCCGCGCGGCAGTTCCTGCGCGCCGAGCGTCGTCAGATGCGTGGAGCTGACCTGCGCGTCGATCAGCGGCCAGCCTCAGCCGCGCAGCCGGTGCGCGAGTGCAAGCAGCGCGACCTTCGATGCGTTGTCCGCGCGGCTGTACATCGACTCGCCGTAGAACATGCGTCCGACGGCGACGCCGTAGATGCCGCCGACGCGCTCGTTGCCGGCGTAGACCTCGACCGAGTGCGCGTGCCCGAGTTCATGCAGCCGCGTATAGGCATCGAGCATGCTGCGCGTGATCCAGGTGCCCGAGTGACCGGCGCGCGGTGCGGCGCAGGCGCGCATGACACCGGCGAAATCCACATCGGCGCGGATGCGCCAGTCGCAGCCGCGCAGCCAGCGGGCGAGCCGCCGCGGCACATGCATCGCATCGGTCGCGAACGCCATGCGCGGGTCGGGCGACCACCAGAGTATCGGTTCGCCCGGCGAGAACCACGGAAAGATGCCGTGCGTGTACGCCTGCAGCAGTCGGGCAGGGCGCAGGTCGCCGCCCGCGGCGAGCAGGCCGTTCGGTTCGCGCAGCGCGGCGTCGACCGGCGGAAAGGCTTCATCGCTGCCGGGCTGCAGGATCGGTATCCGGATCATGACGCTTCGGTTCCGGTCCGCGGCGGCACCGCGAACGGCGATTGATCGCGGAGCCACGCCCCGCGCCGTTCGACCTCGGCCTGTTCCGCGCGCAGTGCGCGTCGGATCGCGGCGCGGAACTCGGGGCGCACGATATGGTGGAACGAGCGCGTGCGCTGCGGCAGGAAGCCGCGCGCGATCTTGTGCTGTCCCTGTGCGCCGGGTTCGAAACGCGAGAGTCCTGCGCGCAGGCAGTAGGCTATGCCCTGGTAGTAGCAGGTCTCGAAATGCAGCCCCGGAATCTCGCGCAGACTGCCCCAGTAGCGGCCGTACAATGTCGTCGCGCTGCGCAGGCACAGTGCCATTGCGACGCGCTCGCCGTGCTCGCGCGCGATCACGACGACGAGCTGTCGCGGCATGACGGCGCCTAGATGGCGCAGGAAGGCTTCGGTCAATGCCGGATAGTTGCCCTTGTCCTCGAAGGTGCGCGCATAGCAGGCATGGACGAAACGCCAGTCGGCGTCGTCGAGTTCGTCGCCGTGCAGCGTCTGCAGCTCGATGCCTGCGGCGGCGACGCGTGCGCGTTCCTGACGCAGGTTCTTGCGCTTCTTCGGCTGCAGCGCGGCGAGGAAATCGTCGAAGTCGCGATAGCCGTCGTTGTGCCAGTGAAACTGCCAGTCATTGCGCTCGAGCCAGAACTCGGGGTCGGCGGGCACGGGTTCGCCGGATGCCGCGAAGTTCACGTGTGCCGACGACAGGTCGTGGCCCGCGCATTCATCGCGCAAGGCATCCAGCAGCGCGGCGGCGGTACCGTCGCCGAGCAGCCGCGGTCCGCAGACCGGCGAATACGGCACCGCGCACAGCAGCTTCGGGTAGTAGTCTAGGCCGTAGCGGGCGTAGGCCTCGGCCCAGCTCCAGTCGAACACGAACTCGCCGTGCGAGTTGCCTTTGAGATAGACCGGCGCTGCGCCGACGAGACGTTCGCCGTCGTGGAGCGTCAGATGATGCGGCTGCCAGCCGAGCTCCGGCAGGATGCAGCCGTGCGTTTCGAGTCCGGCGAGGAACGCGTGGGATAGGAACGGATTGTCGTCGGGACGCAGCGCGTCCCACGCGGCCGGTTCGATGTCGGCGAGGCGCGCGTGGAACGCAACGCGGCGGCGGTCGTTGGACATCGGCGCCGCCGCGCAGCGCTCAGGCCAGGCCGAGCTTATCGAGATACTTTTCCGCGTCGAGCGCGGCCATGCAGCCGAAACCGGCCGAGGTCACGGCCTGGCGGTAGACCTGATCGGCGACGTCGCCGGCCGCGAACACGCCGGGCACGCTGGTCCCCGTGGCGCCGCCTTCGAGGCCGCTGCGGATCTTGATGTAGCCGTTGTTCATATCGAGCTGGCCGTCGAACAGGGCCGTGTTCGGCGTGTGGCCGATCGCGACGAACATGCCGCTGACGCTCAGATCGCGCGTCGATCCGTCGACCGTGCTGCGCAGGCGCACGCCGGTCACGCCGGTGCCGTCGCCGAGCACTTCGTCGACGCCGTGGTTCCACACGATTTCGACCTTGCCGGCCTTTTCCTTCGCGAACAGCTTGTCCTGCAGGATCTTCTCGGCGCGCAGCCGATCGCGGCGGTGCACCAGGTAGACCTTGCGTGCAATGTTTGCCAAGTACAAGGCTTCCTCCACGGCGGTGTTGCCGCCGCCGATCACGGCGACTTCCTGTTCGCGGAAGAAAAACCCGTCACAAGTCGCGCAGGCCGATACGCCCTGGCCCTTGAAACGGTCTTCGGACGGCAGCCCGAGGTACTTCGCCGTGGCGCCGGTCGCGATGATCAGCGCGTCGGCGGTATAGCTGCCGTTGTCGCCGGTCAGGCGAAACGGACGCTGCGCGAGATCGACGCTGTGGATGTGGTCGAACAGGATTTCCGTATCGAAGCGCTCGGCATGTTTCTGCATGCGTTCCATCAGCGCGGGTCCCTGCAGACCCTCGACGTCGCCGGGCCAGTTGTCGACGTCGGTCGTCGTCATCAGCTGGCCGCCCTGCTGCAGTCCCGTGACGAGCAGCGGCTTGAGATTTGCGCGCGCCGCATACACCGCCGCGGTATAACCTGCCGGGCCGGAACCCAGGATCAGCAGGCGACTGTGCTTGGGGGTACTCATGTATAATCCCTCGCCGCAAAAAAGCGGCCTTGAACGTGTCGATTCATGCGACGGGGCGGCGATTCTTCACGCTGCGATCCTGTCGTCCCTAATCCAATCCTTGTCAGCCGGCGCCGTGCAGTCTTCGCTGTGAGGCGGACCGCGTTCGGGCCGGCAAGAGCCCGCAAGGATGGGGAGAACGGGGCACCGATTCAAGCGGTAGTGATTCAAGCGGTACCGATTCAACCGGTGCGAAGCTCGGGAGGGCGTCGCGCGCAGCGTCACAGAACTTGAGCTATTCACACCACGAGGAATTGCAATGCGTATCGGTATTCCGTCGGAAACGAAGACTCTCGAAGGCCGCGTCGCGCTGGTGCCGGCCGCCTGCGCGGATCTGGTCAAGCGCGGGCATGAGGTCTATGTGCAGTCCGGCGCCGGCACCAAGAGCGGATTTTCCGACGCCGACTTCACGCGCGTCGGCGTGAGGATCGCCGCCGACGCGGACGCGCTGTACGAATGCGGTGAGCTGATCGTCAAGGTCAAGGAACCGATCAAGGGCGACCTCGAGCGCCTGCGCAAGCATCACCAGCTGTTCTGCTATCTGCATCTCGCGCCCGAGCCGGTGCTGACCAAGCGCCTGCTCGACATCGGCCTGACCGGCGTCGCGTTCGAATCGGTCGAGGAAGCCGACGGCTCGCTGCCGCTGCTCGCGCCGATGTCGATCATCGCCGGCCGCATCGCGATCCAGGTCGGCACGCACCTGCTGCACCAGCCGATGGGCGGCAAGGGCAAGCTGCTCGGCGGCCTGCCCGCGACGGAGCGCGGCAAGGTCGTGG
>CAMLLF010000393.1 GCA_946480705.1 uncultured Lysobacteraceae bacterium
CGCGACCTTGGTCGCGATGTCGGGCTCGCCGTAATGCATGAATACCGCGGCGCGCAGCGTCGTCGTCGCCTCGCGCGTTTCGGGTGCCGCATGCACGGGAACCGCGTTCATGCGCACGCGCTCGCGGTCGAACAGGCGCAAGTGCGTATTGAGGCGCACGCCGGGATGGTTGAAGGTCCAGAACACCTGTTCGCGGCGCGGCAGCCGGAAACCGGCGACCTGCGGCGCCGCCAGCGCCGCCTCGATCGCCGCGCGCGCGCCTTCGGCCAGCGCCTCGTCGGCGTCGAGCAGCAGCACCCAGCGATGCCGCGCCTTGTCGATCGCGCTCTGCTTCTGCGCCGCATAGCCTTTGAACGACTCATGGAATACGCGCGCATTGAATTCGGCGGCAATCGCGAGCGTGGCGTCCGTCGAACCCGAATCGAGCACGACGATCTCGTCGGCCCAGGCCGCGCTCGCGAGGCAGCGCGTCAAGGTCGCCGCATTGTTCAATGTGGTCACGACGAGACTCAGCGGCTCACGCATCGGCGTCGTCCCCCGGTGATGCGGCCAGTGCCGCGCAGTACAGCGCGATGAGCCACCAGAACAGCAGTCCCCACCAGGCCGAATAGAACGCGAGATGCGTGTTCAGCGGAAACGCCATTGCGACGAGCGACAGCCCCGGCGCGAACGCCGCTTCGCGCTGCGCGCGGCCGGCACCGCGCCAGGCCATCGCTGCCGCGGCAATCGCCGAAAGCCACAGCGCGAATCCGATCGCGCCGGTTTCGCTGAGCACTTCGAGCAGCCACTGATGCGCATGCGCCGCACCGCTGCCGTCGGTCCGGACGAAACTGTCACCCGGCGCGGCGTAGTGCGCATAGGCGTAGCGGAACCCGCGCACGCCGACGCCGTTGACCGGATGATCCACGATCATCGCGCCGGCGGTGTGCCAGATCTGCGCGCGTCCGGCCAGCGCGAAATCGATCTCTCCCGGCGTGCCGTCGAACGCCTGCAGCGTGCGCCGCAGGCGCGCGTCGAACGCGGCGGACGTCTGCCAGGCGACGGCGACGGCCGCACCCATGACCAGCGCCAGCGCCGCGAGCGCCGCGGCGAAACGCAGCGGTCGGCGCGTTTCGCACCAGAGCAGCACGAGCGCGACGAGCGCCAGCGCGAACCAGCTCGCGCGCGAACCGGCGAGCAGCACCGGAACGAGAATGAACGCGAACGCCAGCGCGAGACCGCGAGGCCCCCAGCGCGCGCGCGCGGCGAGCAGCGGGAACGGCGCGAGCGTTGCGAGCACGGGACCGAGCTTGAGATTGTCCGCGCCGAACAGTCCGCTCAGACGCTCGGCTTCGGCGGCGCCGCCCGCGCTCCAGCCGGTCAGCGCCTGCAGCCACGCGTCGGCGAGCCAGATCGCGACGACGAACGCGACGCCGTCGCGCAGTTGCGCATGCCGCCGCGTCGTCGAGAGCGCAACCAGCGCGAACGCGCCCAGCGGCACGAAGCGCAGCGCGGCCAGCACGGTGCCCCAGCTCTTCGACGGATTGACCGCGTCGAGCGCCGAAATCGCCGCGGCGCCGGCATAGCAGAGCCAGAGCAGCGCGAACAGGCGCAGCGAGGCGTACGACAGCGTCGATGCCGATCCACGCAGAACGGCGGCGGCGAGCCCCACGGCGCAGAGCACGACGCCGAACTCCGCGCTGCGTCCGAACGGCAGCAGCAGGACCGCCGCCCAGAGCGGCAGCAGCGCGACCGGGAGTCGTTCGTTCATGACCAGGGACGCGACTCGCTCGCGCAGCGACGGAGTGCTCATGCGGAGCGCGATGATAGCCCAGCCGTCCGGGCTTTCCGGCGCGCGGCCGGATCAGCTCATCGCGTAGGTCGAGCGCAGGCTCGCTTCGTCGTTGTTGACGAGCGCGTTGTACAGCGCAAGCGTCGCGCGCTGCATGTCGGCGAGCTGGTAGCGGCGCAGCGGCGGGATCGCCGGCGCGAGCCGCAGCAGTTCCGCGGCACGCTCGACGAGCCTCCCGAAATCGTCGAACGGCACGCGGCCCGACGGATACAGCTCGGTCAGCAGTTCGCCGACACCGCCGTGGGCATAGCCGAGCACAGGCCGGCACAGCGCCAGTGCCTCGATCACGGTGCGGCCGAACGCTTCGGGTTTGTTCGACAGCTGCAGCACGAGCGCACTGGCCGCGTAGACGTCGCGCACGTCGGCGCGCGGCGCGGCGAATACGACGTCGTCCGCGACGCCGCGCTCGTCGGCGAGCCGCTGCAGTTCGGCGACGTAGTTGCCGCGGCTCGGTTCGACGACGCCGAGCAGCAGCAGGCGCGTCGCGATGCCGCGCTGCTTCAGGGCCGCGATCAGTTCGATCGCGTCGGCATGACCCTTGATGCGCGTGCCGCGCCCCGGCAGCGTGAGCAGTGGCGCGCCGCGCAGCCGCGGATAGTCGGCGTAGAACGCACGCAGCCACTCATCGTCGGGGCGGTGGCCGTATGGAAATTCGTTGAGGTCGATGCCGCGCGGGATCACGACGATGCGCTCGGGATCGATCTCGTAATGACTGATCAGGTAGTCGCGGACCGTATGCGACACGGCGATCACGCGTTCGCCGCGGGTCATGATCGCGCTGTAGCGTCCCGGCGTGTTGAGGCCGTGCGCAGTCGTCACGAAATGCGTGTTCGGCGGGCCGTTCTTCAGCGCGAAATGCGCGAGCCAGGCCGGCAGGCGCGACCGCGCGTGGACGATGTCGGGTTTGATCTCATGGAACAGGCTGCGCAGGCCCGCGACGTGGCGCAGGCTCAGCAGCGACTTCGCGCCGATCGTGCGCTGGATATGCTCGCTGCCCTCGGCCAGCAGGCGCGGCACGAGCCGGCCGCCGGCCGATATGACGATGGAACGGTGACCCGCGGCGACCAGCGCCGCCCCGACTTCGAGCGTGGACCGCTCCACCCCGCCCGTTTCCAGGGCCGGTACGAGTTGAATGACGGTGAGTCGGCGCCCCTGCTGCACGGGTGACGGTCAGCGCGTGAGGACGTAGCGCGCGCCGCAATAGGCGCAGACCGATTCGCCACCTTCGTCCTCGATCGGCAGATAGACCTTCGGATGGGAGTTCCAGAGGCTCATGCCGGGCATCGGGCACGACAGCGGCAGGTCCGCCGGCGTCACTTCGTAACGGTTCTCGGCATTCGCAGGAATGGTCTGCGCCGCCGCAGGGTTGGGTCTGGCCATGAAAGGTTCCGAATTTCGCGAAAGCGCACGAGTTTAGCAGCTCGCATCCTGTGACCGAATGCACGCTTTGTGCCGGCAACTGCTCACAGTGGGGATGCGACCGCGGCTTCGCACGTCAGGTTCCGTACGGGGCTAGAATCGCTCCGCTTGCGCCGGTGGCCGCGCACTGAGCCATCAACGTCGACTGGGGTTGGGAGAAACATGGATATCAACAAGATGATCGAACGCATCAAGAACGTCCTGCTGTCGCCTAAGACGGAATGGCCTGTGATCGCACAGGAACAGACCGACATCGCAAAGCTCTACACCGGCTACATCATGATTCTCGCGGCGATCCCCGCGGTGTTCGGCTTCCTCAGCAGCGTCGTGTTCAGCCCGATGGGCTTCGGCCTCGCGTTCGGCGTCATGATCTTCAGCTATGCAGTCAGCCTCGGCATGGTGTTCGTCATCGCGCTCATCATCGATGCGCTCGCACCGACCTTCGGCGCGCAGAAGAGCCAGATCCAGGCGCTGAAAACCGTCGCCTACGCCTACACCGCGAGCTGGGTCGCCGGCGTCTTCCTGATCATTCCGTTCGTCGGCTGGATCATTTCCCTTGTTGGCGGGATCTACTCCTTGGTGCAGCTGTACTTCGCGCTGCCGCACACGATGAAGTCGCCGCCCGAGCGCACCGGTGGCTATTTCGCCGTCATCCTCGTGATTGCGATCGTGCTGAGCTGGATCATCGCCGCGGTCGTCGCGACGATCACGATCGGCGCCGCGCTGAGCGCTGCCGCCGTCGCGAGCTGATCCCGACCGCCGGGCTCCGCGCCTGCGGAGCCCGGCCTTCCTTCGTCACTGCACCTGCAGTTCGATCGTCCCGACGACCGGCTTGGCCGCGCTGGCCGGCTCGCCGACCGGCGCGATCGTCACGCTCGGATTTTCGCTCAGCGTCTTGTTCGCGCCGAGGCGGCGCACGAGATCGGTCACGTCGAAGCTGTAGAACTTGTCCTCGCCGCTGCCGTGACCCGCGTGACCGCCGTCGCCGTGGTCGAGCTTCAGCGCGTCGAAGAACGTCAGCGTGCCGACGTGATAGTCGGCGTTCTTCTCCGGCGCCGCGCCTTCCGGCAGTTCCAGATAGACGTGATAGAGCACTTCGGGCTGCACCTGCGCCTGCAGCTTGCTCAGGACCAGGAACACGCGCTGCTCCTTCGGCGCCGCCTGCAGACGCTGCGCCAGCGGCTGCGCCGACTCGGTCGCTCCAGCCGTGTCCAACTGCACGCGCACGGGCTTCGCACCGAGCGCCACGCCGCTCTCCGCACTGACGCGCGCCGCACGCTGCGGCTTGCGCGTCGCGACTTCGCCCGCGGCGACCGTCTTGCCGGGCTTGGGTTCGAGACGGTCATATGAATAGCCGAGCTTCGCGATGTCGAAATAGTCCGACACCTTGGCGACCACGCGCGTGCCCTTGGTATCGGCGAACACGAACGTGTCGTCGTTCCAGGGCGCCTTCGGATTCACGCCGCCGTTCGCGAGCGTCGCGCCCATGATCGCGAGGTCGAGGAGCGTGAGCAGCGCGCCCCGCTGCACCAGCG
>CAMLLF010000394.1 GCA_946480705.1 uncultured Lysobacteraceae bacterium
CCACTCGGCGATCCGCTTCGCTGCCGTCGAGCCGCACGACCGCGGCGACGCCGGACTCCCGCGCTCGCGCGAAGCTGCCCGAGTCGACCGCCTGGACGAAGGTATCGATACCGGCGAGCCTGTCGTTCATGGCGCCATTGGTTCCTGCAGGGATACACAGATAGTACCGAATCTCTCCACTGACGACAGCGGAGAACCTATATCGTGCACAGCCATCGACCGCGGCATTCCGCCGCCGCCGGAAACTTCCTCACTGGAGCACGTCATGAAGGCCTATCACGTCCATCCCGGCAAACAGTTCGACGGCATCGTGCCGGTCGAGCGCACCCTGCCCGCACCCGGCCCGTACGAGGTGCGCGTGCGCATCCGCGCCGTCGCGCTCAACTACCGCGACCTCATGGTGATCCGCGGCGACTACAACGGCGGCAACGAGACGCCGGTCGTGCCGGCTTCCGACGGCGCCGGCGACGTGGTCGAGATCGGCGACAAGGTCACGCGGTTCAAGGTCGGCGACCGCGTCGCGACGACGTTCTTCGAATCGTGGATCGAAGGCCGCCAGACGCCGGAAAAATCCCGCAACGCCTTCGGCGGCCTCATCGACGGCGCGCTCGCGCAGGAAATCGTCGTCTCGCAGGACTCGCTCTTCAAGGTGCCGGATCACCTGGACTACACCGAAGCCGCGACGCTGACCTGCGCCGGCGTCACGGCCTGGAACTCGGTGTTCGTCGAGGGCAAGGCCCGGCCCGGCGACAGCGTGCTGCTGCTCGGCACCGGCGGCGTGTCGATCTGGGGCCTGCAGCTCGCCAAGGCCGCGGGCCTGCACGCGGTGATCACGTCCTCGAGCGACACGAAGCTCGAACGCGCCCGCGCGCTCGGCGCGGACGCGACGATCAACTACACGACGACGCCGGACTGGCACGAGGACGTGCTGCGCGCGACCGGCGGCGAAGGCGTGGAAGTCGTCGTCGAAGTCGGCGGCGCGGGCACGCTGAAGAAATCGCTGCAGGCCACGCGCATGGGCGGCACGGTCGCGATCGTCGGCGGCGTGTCGGGCTGGGGCAGCGAGCTCGATCCGTTCCAGATGATCCGCGGCGCGAAGCATGTCACCGGCATCTACGTCGGCAGCCTCGCGATGCTCGAAGACCTCGCGCGCTTCGTCGCGCTGCACCGGATCAAGCCCGTCGTCGATCGCGTGTTTCCGTTCGAGCAGGCCCGCGCGGCGTACGAGTATCTCGACAGCGGCAGCCACTTCGGCAAGGTCGTGATCGCAGTGAATTGAGGTCGTCCCCCGAATCGGCATCGCGGTGATTCCGATTCGAAGCACCCGTGGCGGAGGAAAGCGCTCGCGGCACGGCTTCTTCGGCACCGCAACCCGATTCCTTCGCCGGACGACAGCGGCTGATTTTGTGAACCACCGCACTTTTCCAGCTTTCCCGTGAGCGACCTGCGCGCGGGCCGGTCAACGCGGCGCTTTCCAGCTCGTTTGCGGACCGTCACTCGCGTCACTGGGACGCGGGTGCTGACCAAGGAACGACGATGAATGCGACCGTAGTGGGGTTTGCTGCACTGTGTCTGCTGGCCGCCGTGCCCGGCACCGGACGCGCCGACGGGAACGGCGGAGCGGCGGAACCGCCGCCGGAACCGTGCACGCCGGGTGAGCTCGACTGCTGGCTCACGGTCAAGCCGGCCGAGATCGACGGCCGCTGGACGGATGCGCGCTGCAACGACGGTACGCCGGCCGGTTATGCGTTCCGTCCCTCGCCGAGCGGTTCGAACGCGTGGGTGATTCTGTTCGAGGGCGGCGGCAGCTGCGACGATCTGACCCTGTCCTGCGCGCAGCGCGGCGAGCGTCTGACGACGACGTCGCCGGTCGGCAACGGCGAGTGGACGCGCGCGACGCGCGGCGGCGTGCTCAATCCGCGCGACGACGTGAACCCGGACTTCCATGCGGCGAACATGGTGCAGCTCCACTACTGCTCCAGCGACCAGTGGACCGGAGCCACGTCGCGACGCCGCATCACCTCGGCGACACCACAGTGCGCGGACGAGGGCGGCTGCGGCTGGTATTTCTCCGGCCGCGCGAACGCGCAGGCAGCGATCGAATCGCTGCGCCGCGACCATGGGCTGCGCGACGACGGCAGCCAGCGCGTGCTGTTCGTCGGCACCTCCGCGGGCGGATTCGGACTGGCGGCGAATGCGCCGGCCATGACGACGCTGCTGCCGGCGACGCATGCCGCCGACGGTCTGCGCTTCGTGCTCGACGGCGCGTTCGCGCTCGACGGATGGAACGTGCCGGGACACTACATCGGCAACAGCGAGGTCACCTCGGCCGACAAGGTGGCGCTGCAGAACTGGAAGTTCTGGCGCGCATCGTTCGATACCTTCTGCGAAGGCGAGATCGAGCGCCATCCGTCGCTGTGCACGTTCCTGTCCATCGACTACGCCTACCTGACGTCGCCGACCGAGGGACTCGGGCTCAAGGTACTCCTGCAGAACAGCACGTTGGACAGTGTCGCGATTGCGCGCCTGAAGCTCGAACAGCCCGACGATCCGGCACGCGAGGCGTGGCGCTGCGCGATGACCGAAGCGCTGGACGCCGCGCCATGGCTGTTCAGCAGCGGCGTCAGCTATCACACGCTGACCGCGACGAACCGGTTCAACGCCGGTACGGACGGCAACCGGTACCGCGACCTGCTCGGCGAATTCTGGCGCGACGAGACGCCGCGACGCATCGTGCTCGGCAATCCGCCGTGCCCGTAGCCGCGACGGCCGCGCGCGTCGCCGCAACGAGGCGTCGCGGCGACGCGCCGGCGGACAGCGTCAGACCACGTCCCAGGTCACCGCGCCCTTGTCGAGAATGGTCTGGGCCAGGGTCTCGACGGACTTGTCCTCGTTGATCGCCATTCCGCGCACGTTGCGGCGCAGGCGGCGGCGGGCCTGGCGCGTGAACGCGTCGGCGATCGTGATCGCGCTGTCGCTGTCGGCATGCCCGGCGCGCACGAGGCTGTCGGCGCGCGACAGCACGCACAGGCCGACGAACAGGTCGATCGCAATGTCGGCGATGCGCTTCTGCGCATGCTGCTGGTCGGCGATCGTCTTGCCGTACTGGCGCAGCAGCGCATCGGCGGCCTTGCTGAGTTCGATCGTGTACTTCTCGTACGTCGTGGCCGCCTTGCGCAGACTCGGATGCAGTTCGCGCAGGATCCTGTCGGTGCCGTAGCCCGTGGTTTCGCTGGCCTTGCGGCGCACGTAGGTGCTGAGCACGCCGAAGCCCTTGATCGGATCGTTGAAGATGTTGCCGACCGCCGACTTCAGTTCGCTCAGGGTCGCGCCGACGTCCTTGAGCCCGGACAGCGCGATGTACAGGCGCAGGATTTCGTTCGTGCCTTCGAAGATCGACAGGATCCGCGTATCGCGCGTGATCTGTTCGTACGGAAATTCGCGCATGAAGCCGTTGCCGCCAGCGATCTGCAGCGCCTCGTAGCTCGCGCGCTGCACGGCCTCGCTCGCGAACACCTTGCTGATGGCCGCTTCGACCGAGTAGTCGCTGCAGCCCGAATCGATGTAGTGCGCGACCATCCAGACCGCGCTCTCGGCCGCGAAGCAGTCGATCGTCATCTGCGCGATCTTCTCGCGCACGAGCCCGAAATCGGCGATCGGCCGGCCGAACTGCCTGCGCTCTTTCGCCTGGGCGCAGGCCAGTTTGATCAGCGTCTTCATGCCGCCGACCGCGCCGCCGCCGAGACCCGTGCGGCCGTTGTTCAAGATCGCCATCGCGACCTTGAAGCCCTTGCCGACGTCGCCGAGCACCTGATCCGCCGGCACGTTCACGTCGCTGAAAGCGACCGTCGTCGTGCTCGACGCGCGGATGCCCATCTTGTCTTCGTGCGGTCCGTGACTGACGCCGGCCTGCTTCGCCTCGACGATGAACGCGGTCATCTTGCCTTCGGGCGTGTCGGTCTTCGCGAACACCGTGTAGAAGTCGGCGATGCCGCCGTTCGTGATCCAGATCTTCTCGCCGCTCAGCGTCCACGAACCGTCGTCGTTGCGCGTCGCCTTCGTGCGCACCGACGCCGCGTCGGAACCGGCGCCGGCCTCGGTCAGGCAGAATGCGGCGATCATCTCGCCGCTCGCGAGTTTCGGCAGGTAGCGCGCCTTCTGCGCATCGGTGCCGAACAGCAGCAGTCCCTTCATGCCGATGGAGCTGTGCGCGCCGATCGTCAGCGAGACCGACGAATCGTGCGAACTGGTCTGCGTGAGCACGCGCGCATAGGCCGCGTTGGAGAGGCCGAGCCCGCCGAATTCCTCGGGAATGATCAGGCCGAACAGGCCCATGTCGCGCAGCGCCTGGATGAACTCCGGCGGCTGTTCGGCGTTGCGGTCGAAGTGCTTGAGATCGGCGTGCTGCGGCGCGAGGAAGCCGTCGATCGCGTCGAGCATCGCGCCGAGCATCTCGCGATCGCGATCGCGCATCTGCGGATACGGGAACAGGTTCTCTTCGACGATCTCGCCGAAGAACAGATTCTTCGCGACGCTCTGGTCGCGTCGCAGCGTATCGGTGCCGGCGGCTGCGGCGGCGGGCGTGGTCGTGGCTTCCATGGCGGCTCCTGGCGCAGTGCGATGGCGCGCAGTGTCGGCCGCGCGCGCTGCGCCGCGCAAGAAGATTAGTGGGTTGAGCGCTTGGATGGATTGTGATTGCCCGCGCTGCTGCAGCGCATCACGCGGCGTGTCCGGATCCGTCGCC
>CAMLLF010000395.1 GCA_946480705.1 uncultured Lysobacteraceae bacterium
TCGCGCGCAACGACGCCGAGCTCGCGGAAGCCGAGCGCAAGCGCGAGCGCCTCGCGTCCGCGGGCATCGCGTCCGAACCGGTGTCGGCCGCGCAGCTGCGGCTGCTCGAGCCGGCGCTGACGCCGACGCTCGCGGGCGGACTGCACGTGCCCGGCGATGCCGTTGTCTATCCGCCGGTCGCCGCGACCTGGTTCGCGCAGCGGGCCGCGGCGGCGGGCGCCCAGATCCGCTGCGGCGTCGGCGTGGCCACGATCGGCGACCGCGATGTCCTGCTCGCCGACGGCAGCCGCATCGCCGCGCGCGACATCGTCGTCGCGAACGGCTGCGCCGCGCCTGAACTGCTCGCCGGCGTGCCGGTGCGAAAGCGCAAGGGGCATCTGCTCGTGACGACGCGCGCACAGCCCGGCGTGCGTCATCAGCTCGTCGAACTCGGCTACATGCAGAGCGCGCACGGCACGAACACCGAATCGGTCGCGTTCAACGTGCAGCCGCGTCCGACCGGCCAGCTGCTGCTCGGTTCGACGCGCCAGTTCGACGATCACGCGACCGACGTGACGCCGCGGCTGCTGCAGCGGCTCATCGCGCGCGCGACCGAATTCCTGCCGGGACTCGCGCAGATGACGGCGTTGCGCGCCTGGACCGGCTTCCGTCCGACGACGCCCGACCACCGGCCGCTGATCGGTGCATGGCCGCTGCGGCCCGGCGTCTGGCTGGCCTGCGGTCACGAAGGACTCGGCGTCACGACGGCGCTGGGAACGGCCGATCTGCTCGCGGCGCAACTCCTCGGCACCAGCCTGCCGTTCGACGCCCGGCCATATGCGCCGTCGCGCTTCGTCGCCACGAGCGAGGTCAGTCATGCCCATTGATGGGCGCGATGACGTGCGCGTGTTCATCGACGGCGTCGAGGTGCGCGTGCCGGCGGACATTTCCGTCGCCGCGGCGCTGCGCCACGCCGGCTGCGAGTCGACGCGGCGCGCGTTCGACGGCAGCGCGCGCGCCGCGTTCTGCGGCATGGGCGTCTGCTTCGAATGCCGCGTGCGCATCGGCGGGGTCGAGCGCCTGGGCTGCCTCGTGCGTGTTTCCGACGATATGGATATCCGCTGCGATGCCTGAACTGCGTACCGAAATCCTCGTGGTGGGCGCCGGCCCCGCCGGCATCGCCGCGGCGGTCGCCGCCGAGCGGGCCGGCGCGCGCGCGCTGCTCGTCGACATGCAGGCCGAGCCGGGCGGGCAGGTCTGGCGTGGACAATGGAACAAACCGGCGAATGCAACCGCGCGGCATTGGCTGCAGGCGCTGCGCCGCTCGCCGGTGGAGACGCGCTTCGGTCTGAGGCTCATCGATTTCGCCGAGCCCGGCCTCGCCGTGTTCGACGGCGCCGACGGCGCAGTCCGCGTGCGCTGCGAACGGCTCGTGATCGCGGCCGGTGCGCGCGAGCGGCAATTGCCGTTCCCGGGCTGGACCCTGCCCGGCGTGTTCGGCGCGGGCGGGCTGCAGGTGCTGGTCAAGAACGGCTGGCCGATCGCCGGCCAGGCGGACGCCCAGGTCTTGGTGTAGGCCGCGTCGTCGTCGCCGGCAGCGGTCCGCTGCTGCTCGCCGCCGCCGCGACCGTGCAGGCGGCCGGCGCCGAGGTCGTCTGCATCACCGAGCAGCGCAGTGCGCTCGATCTCGCGCGCTTCGCGCTGTCGCTCGCGCCGAATCCCGGCAAATGGCTGCAGGCCGCGGGCCTGCGCTGGCGGCTGGCCGGCGTGCCGTATCGCTGCAATGCCTGGGTCGAACGCGCCGACGGCGTCGGCCGTCTCGAAAGCGTGCGGCTGCGCCTCGGCGCGCGCAGCGAACGCGTGGCCTGCGATGCGCTCGCGGTCGGTTTCGGCCTCGTGCCGAACACCGAGATCGCGCGGCTGCTCGGCTGCGAGCTCGCCGACGGCGCCGTCGTCGTCGACGCGCGCCAGCACACCAGCGTTTCCGGCGTCTATTGCGCGGGCGAAGTCTGCGGCATCGGCGGCGTCGACCAGGCGCTCGTGCAGGGCGAGATCGCCGGCCGCGCCGCGGCCGGCAGCGCCGGCGCGTCGTTCGCCGTGAACATCGCGCGCGCGCGCAGCGCGCATTGCGCGCGCGCACTGCGCCGCGCGTTCCCGCTGCGCGACGAACTGCGCCGGCTCGCGGCCGACGACACGATCATCTGCCGCTGCGAAAACGTGCGCTATGCGCAGGCCAGCGCCTGCCGCAGCCAGCGCGATGCGCGCCTGCAGACGCGGCTGGGCATGGGCCACTGCCAGGCGCGCCTGTGCGGCGGCGCCGGCGAATTCCTGTTCGGCTGGGAGGCGGCGACGCCGCGCCCGCCGCTTGCGCCCGTCCGCATCGCCAACTTCACCGTCAACCGTTCCGAATCCCCTCCACAGGAATCCGCATGAGCACCATCTGGCACGGCGTGCTGCCCGCCATCACCACGCCGTTCGACACCGACCTCGCGATCGACCATGCCTTCGTCACGCAGCACGTGCGCTGGCTCGTCGACAGCGGCAGCAAAGGCATCATTCCGTGCGGCTCGCTCGGCGAAGGCGCAACGCTGTCGTACGACGAAAAAGTCGCGCTGATCAAGACCTGCGTCGCCGCCGTCGACGGCCGCGTGCCGGTGATTCCCGGCATCGCCGCGCTGTCGACCGACGAAGCCGTGCGCCTGGCCAAGGCCAGTGCCGACGCCGGCTGCGGCGGCCTCATGGTGCTGCCGCCGTATGTCTATTCGAGCGACTGGCGCGAAATGAAGGCACACGTGTCGGCCGTGATCGGCGCGACCGCGCTGCCGTGCATGCTCTACAACAATCCGCCGGCCTACAAGACCGACTTCACCGCGGCGCAGGTCGCCGAACTCGCGACCGAGCACGCGAACCTGCAGGCGGTGAAGGAATCCAGCGGCGATTCGCGCCGCGTGACCGCGCTGGTCGCGCTGCTCGGCGAGCGCCTGCGCGTCGGCGTCGGCCTCGACGACATGGTCTGCGAAGGCGTCGCCGCCGGCGCGGAGTTCTGGGTCGCCGGCACGGTCAACGCGTTGCCGAAGGAATCGATCGCGCAGTTCGAACTCGCGAAGGCCGGCCGCTGGGACGAAGCGCGCGCGTTGTATCGCTGGCACCTGCCGCTGCTGCGGCTGGACACCGTCGTGAAGTTCGTGCAGCTCATCAAGCTGATCCAGCAGGAAGCGGGCATGGGCAACGAGCGCGTGCGTCCGCCGCGTCTCGAACTCGTCGGCGTCGAGCGCGAGGAAGCGCTCGCGATCATCCGCAAGGCGCTGCGCGAGCGGCCGGTGATCTGAGCGGTCGCGGCAGCGCGCTGGCGGCGGGCTCGTCGCCAGCGCGTCGGTCGTTCCGCCCGCGCTGTCGTGCGGGTCCGGCCGCCGCGTGTGGGCGCGTCATCCGAAACAAAGCAAAGGTATTGCGATGTATACAATTGGCGGGGTTTCCCTGATTGCCGGCGTGCCGGGCGAACGCGGCGGCACGCCGTTCCACGGCGTCGATCCGGCGACCGGCGCGGCGCTGGAACCGGCGTTCCACAGTGCGAGCGCGGCGGACGTCGAACAGGCCGTGCGGCAGGCCGCCGCGGCAGCGCCCGATCTGGCGGCGCGCAGCGGCGCCGAGCGCGCCGCGCTGCTGCGCGCGATCGCCGGCGAACTCGACGCGGCGCGCGCCGATTTCGAACGGCTCGTTCCGCTGGAAACCGCGTTGCCGCCCGCGCGCGCGGGCGGCGAACTCGGGCGCACGATCGGCCAGTTGCGCCTGTTCGCCGATCTCGTCGCCGAAGGCAGCTGGGTCGACGCGCGTATCGACCATGCCGACCCGCAGCGCCAGCCGCTGCCCAAGCCCGACGTGCGCTCGATGCGCCGGCCGCTCGGTCCGGTCGTCGTGTTCGGTGCGAGCAATTTTCCGCTCGCGTTCTCGGTCGCCGGCGGCGACACGGCCAGCGCGCTCGCGGCGGGCTGCCCCGTCATCGTCAAGGCGCATCCGGCGCATCCGGCGACGAGCGAGCGCGCGGGTGCGGCGATCGCCGCGGCCGTCGCGCGCTGCGGCTTTCCGGCCGGTACGTTCTCGCTGCTGTTCGACGCAGGCTACGAAGTCGGCGCGGCGCTCGTGCGGCATGCGTCGGTCTGCGCGGTCGCGTTCACCGGCTCGACCGCCGGCGGCCGCGCGCTCATGGACATTGCCGCCGCGCGTCCGCGTCCGATTCCGGTGTTCGCCGAAATGGGCAGCATCAATCCGGTGTTCGTGCTGCCGGCCGCGATCGCCGCGCGCGGCGCCGCGATCGCCGAGCAGTTGCATGCGTCGGTGCTGCAGGGCGTCGGCCAGTTCTGCACGAGTCCCGGCGTGATCGTCGTACCGGCCGGGCGCGACGGCGACACGCTGCGCGATGCGTTGCGCGAGCGTTTCGCCGCGTCGTCGGCCGCGCCGATGCTGACCGCCGGCATCGCACGCAAGCATGCGTCGGGCGCGCAGCATCTCGCGAGCCGGTCCGGCGTGACGTCGCTCGTCGCGCCGGAGCAGCAGGACGGCACCGCGCAGCCCAGTCTGTTCGAAGTCGAGGCCGCACGCTTCATCGCCGATGCCGATCTGCACGAGGAAGTGTTCGGCCCGACCAGTCTCGTCGTGCGCGTGCGCGACGCGGCGCAGATGCAGGCCGTCGTCGCTGCACTGCCGGGCCAGCTCACCGCGACGCTGATCGCCGACGCCGATGATGCGAGCATCGCGGAGCCGCTC
>CAMLLF010000396.1 GCA_946480705.1 uncultured Lysobacteraceae bacterium
TCTTTCTCGTCGTCACGCTCGTCGTCAGCACGCTGCTCGGCGCTGCGCTGACGCGCGAGGGCTGGGCCTGGATCGTCGTCAACGAAGCCGCCACGCTCGCCGTGTTCGCGCTCGCCTTCGCCGCGCTGTTCCGCTTCGTCCCCGACGAGCGCGAACGCTGGAGCGCCGTGCTGTCCGGCGGATTCGCGACGGCCGTGCTGTTCGACGCAGGCAAGTGGCTGCTCGGCGCCTATCTCGCGAACAGCGATCAGGCCGATGCCTACGGCGCGTCCGGATCGGTCGTGCTGTTGCTGGTCTGGGTCTACTACAGCTCGCTGATCGTGCTGGTCGGCGCAGGCCTCACGAGCTGGGTCGCCGACCGCGCGCCGCGCAGGCGCCGCGCGATCGCCTAGTTCTTGAAGGCGTCACCGGGATGACCTACCGTCCCTGCCATACTTTTGCGTATGGCGATCATGATCTCCCGTCTCGTTGTTTTCGCCTGCCTGCTGGCGGCCGCCCTGACCCCGGCGCAGGCCGGTGTCGGCGTGTTCGTCAACGAACTGCACTACGACAACAGCGGCCCCGACTCGGATGAAATGGTCGAGATCGCCGGGCCGGCGCTGACCGACCTCGACGGCTGGTCCGTGGTCTTCTACAACGGCACCGGCGGCGCCAGTTATCTCACCGTTCCGCTGAGCGGCATCCTCTCGAATCAATGCGACGGCTTCGGCACGCTGGCCGTGCCGGCGGTCGGCCTGCAGAACGGATCGCCCGACGGCCTCGCGCTCGTCGACGGTACGACCGTCGTGCAGTTCCTCAGCTACGAAGGCAGCTTCACCGCGAGCAACGGCCCGGCGGCCGGCATGACCAGCGTCGACATCGGCGTGTCCGAAAACGGCAGCGCACCCGCAGGGCAGTCGCTGCGGCTGGGCGGCAACGGCGACGTCGCGTGGCAGTCCTCGTCGGCGGCGTCGTTCGGGCAATGCAATCCGGGACAGACCTTCACCGGCGGCGTCGACTCCGCACCGATCGTCATCGCGCTGCAGCCGGCCGACGGCAGCACGAACGTGCCCGAGTCGGCACTGATCGACGTGCGCTTCAGCGAGGCCGTCACGCTCGGCCCCGGCGCCGTGACGCTGGTCTGTTCGACGTCGGGCAGCGTCGGCCTGACGCTGACGTCGAACCCCGATGCCGCGCGCTACATCTACACGCCGGCGGCCACATTCGCCTCGGCGGAAACCTGCACGACGACGATCGCGGCCAGCCTCGTCAGCGACGTCGACGGCACGCCGCAGACGATGACGGCGAACGCGACGAGCACGTTCACCGTCGCGACCGACGTCGCGCCGACCGTCGTCGACCGGCGCCCGCTCGCCGGCGCCACCGACGTACCGACGCTGAGCCCGCTGCGCGTGTTCTTCGACGAAGCCGTCGGCGTGACCGACGGCTGGATCACGCTGAGCTGCACGGCGAGCGGCGCGCACGCGCTGGCCGTCAGCGGGGGACCGCAGCGCTACACGGCGCAGCCCTCGCCCGCCCTCGGTGGCGGCGAAACCTGCACGGCGACCGTGCATGCGGCGCATGTCATCGATCTCGACGGCACGCCGACCGCGATGACCGCCGACGCGAGCTGGAGCTTCGTTACGGGCGAGGCCGTCGGCAACTACTACGCGAGCGCGAACACGGGCAGCGCCGCGGCGCTGCGCGCGTCGCTGCACGCGATCATCGACGACCACGTGCGCTTTCCGTATTCGTCGAGCGGCACGGATACATGGACGATTCTCGAACAGGCCGACGAAGATCCCGAAGACCCGTACCGCATTCTCGACGTCTACAAGAACGTGTCATACGCGAAAGTCGAAACGAACCGGCCGTACAACCGCGAGCACATCTGGCCGAAAGCCTATGGCTTCCCCGACGATGTCGCGTCGAACTACGCGTACACCGACACCCACATGCTTCACCTGACCGACAACACCTACAACGGCACGCGCGGCACCAAGCCCTTCGGCACCTGCTCGGCCGTCTGCAACGAATACACGACCGAGCTCACGAACGGCCAGGGCGGCGGCAGCGGCGTCTACCCCGGCAACTCGAACTGGTCCGACGGCGTCATCTGGGAAGTGTGGAATACGAAAAAAGGCGACCTCGCCCGCGCACTGCTCTACATGGACGTGCGCTACGAGGGCGGCACCAACGGCGTCAGCGGCGCTGCAGAGCCCGACCTGGTGCTGACCGACGATCCGAGCCTGATCCAGATCACCGGCGGCAACACGACCGGCACGGCGTACATGGGCATGCTCAGCGTCATCCTGGCCTGGCACTACGCCGATCCGCCGACCGACCGCGAACGCCTGCGCAACGAGATCATTTTCGGCTACCAGCGGAACCGCAATCCGTTCGTCGACCATCCGGAATGGGCGGATTGCATATTCCTGGATCTGTGCGTGAGCGATCGCGTGTTTGCGAACGGGTTCGAGCCGTAGCGGGAGACGCCCCGCAACCCGGCACGTTTCCGAGCACCGCGCCGTCGATCCGTCGAAGACGCCCGCATGCCGTCACAAGCCCGTTCGCGCAAGAGACTTCACGATCCGGACAGGCAGCGCGCCATGTCGGTAGCGATTGGCTGCATGTACGGCCGCTGCATCCGCTCGGCCGCGGCTTGCGCGCACGCGCCGGCTTGTCATGGTCCGCGCGCTCCTCGGCCGTCAATTTCGTCTCGTGCACCTCGGCGAGACACCGGCAGACCGTGCGGGCGTCATCGCGCCGCGCCTGCTTGTTCAACAGGGTCGCCTCGCAACAGCTTCAGCAGCACCCGCACCTCGGCGCCGCCGGCGGCCATCGGCACGCCGACAGCCGCGCGGATTCCAGCGCGCTCGCGCGTCGGATAGTTGCGGCAGATCATCGGGTTTCGGCGCCCGCTTTTCAGCGTTTTCCGTTGCCGACACGCGCCACGGCGCGTCGCGTTGAGAAACGAAGCGTTCGTGCCGGACGATCATCGGGGCCTGCGCAAGTCGAGGTGTCCATCTCCAGTTGCCGCTCGGCCCCGGGGCTCTCACCGCGGACCCTGCCGATTCGAACGCGGCAGCCGATCCCCGGCGCAGGTCGCGGGGGTCTCCGCCCTCGTGTCGAGGCTGGCTCCGGCGCGAAGCTTCGTGGCACGCTCGCGCGATGACCCCGCTCTGGAAACCCATCCTCGGCTACGGCGCCTTGCTGGCCGCCGGGGCGACCGCGCTGCAGTGGCTCGACTACCAGCGCCTTGCCCGGCTGCACTCCGGCGACGTCGTGCTCGTCGTCGTCGCGACCGCGTTCCTCGCACTCGGCATCGTGCTCGGCGTCCGCGTGTTCGCGCGCCCCGCGCCGCCGCCGTTCGACGGCAACCCCAAGGCCCAGGCCGCACTCGGCATCAGCGAACGCGAATTCGAAGTCCTGCGCGAACTCGCCGCCGGGCACTCGAACAAGGAAATCGCCCAGCGCCTGTCGGTGTCGCCGAACACCGTGAAGACGCACGTCGCGCGGCTCTATGAAAAACTCGGCGCGAAACGGCGCACCGACGCGATCCTCAAGGCACGGGAACTCGGATTTTTGGAGTGATTTCGCCCGAATCACCCGTTCGGGCGATTGCCCGCGCCGCGCCGGCGCGGATCAATGGAGCCCTCGACCACCCACGGAGTGCTGCCCATGCTGCGCAAGATCCTGTCCTACGGCGCCCTCGCCGGCCTCATTGCCGGCGGCAGCCTTTCCGCCATCGCGATCACGCTGGCCGACAAGGGGATGCTGGAATACGGCGAGGTCTTCGGTTACCTGACCATGCTGATCGCGCTGAGCGCCATCTTCGTGGCCATCAAGCGCCACCGCGACCAGACCCTCGGCGGCGTCATCCGCTTCTGGCCCGCCTTCGGCCTGGGTCTGGGCATCAGCTTCGTCGCCAGCCTGTTCTACATGCTGTCGTGGGAACTCGCCGTCGCCGTCACCCGGGTCGACTTCGCGACCAGCTATTCCGACTTCCTGATCGAGCAGGAAAAGGCCAAAGGCGCGAGCACCGAAGCCCTCGCGAAACTCAAAGCCGACATGGACTCGTTCAAGGTGCTCTACGCCAACCCGCTGTTCCGGCTGCCGATGACCTTCCTCGAAATCTTTCCGGTCGGGCTGCTCGTGTCGCTGGTGTCGGCGGGGCTGCTGCGCATTCGCGCGTTTCTTCCGGCACGGTAGGCGGTCGCTCGACCGCGCGGAGTCGCCGGCGAGATACGCGCCGGCGATGCGCGACCGTCGTCCCCCACGGAATGCACTTATCCGTTTTCTTCATCGTGCACGCCGTCCGCGTCGCATGAAACGCATACAGCGACGCAATCGCGATCACGGCAACCCCAAGCACGAAAAGCCAGCGCCGTCCGCGCGTCACCGCGGCCAGCATCAGACATCCGAACGCGCCGGCGGTCGATGTGAGGATCGGGATTTCGATCAAATCGTTGCCGACCGGCGCGAAATCCGTGGCGAACCGGCTCTTCTACAGCCGTTAAGCGACCATCGCCACGCCGAGCCGATGCCGAGGACGACAACGGCACTCACGATGTTTCGGGTCCCCCGGCGAGCTGCCGCCGCAACCGTCATACGGCCCGATCTCGACACATCCATTCGCCGTCCGTTTCGCGGCTCCCCGAGGGCGCCGCAGGACAGCCGACGATCGTCCTGGACCGGACCGCAACGAAGTGCGACCGTCGAGCTTCGGCAAAAACACATCAAGTATGATCGCATCCAGCTCG
>CAMLLF010000397.1 GCA_946480705.1 uncultured Lysobacteraceae bacterium
GCGGCGATCCGCCACGCATTGGTGATTGGCGGCGCGGGCCTGGCGCGGCTATATGCTTCGCCGCGAGCGGAGACGAACGGTTTGGCGTCGGGGCTCGGCGCGGCCTTGACGAAATGCGCGCAGATCATCGGCGTCAAGGTCAGCGACACGAGCGCCGACAGCGCGACGGCGATCGACAGCACCCAGGCGAATTCGTGGAACAGGCGGCCGGTGACGCCGGGCATCAGCAGCAGCGGCAGGAACACCGCGATCAGCGACACGGTCAGCGAGATCACCGTGAACGCGATTTCCTTCGCGCCGATCTCGGCGGCCTCGCGGCCGTCGTGGCCTTTTTCGAGATAGCGCACGATGTTCTCGATCATGACGATCGCATCGTCGACGACGAAGCCGGTCGCGACGGTCAGCGCCATCAGCGACAGGTTGTCGAGCGAAAAGCCCGCGAAGCTCATGACGGCGAACGTGCCGAGCAGCGACAGCGGCACGGCGACGCCCGGAATCACGGTCGCCCAGAGCCGGCGCAGGAATACGAAGATCACCGCGACGACGAGGATCACGGTCAGCACGAGCGTGAACTGCACGTCGTGCACCGAGGCGCGGATCGTCACGGTGCGGTCGGCGAATATTTCGAGATCGACGCCGGCCGGCAGCACGGCGCGCAGCTGCGGCATGATGGCCTGCACCTGCTCGACCGTGCTGACGATGTTCGCGCCGGGCTGGCGGCGGATGTCGAGCAGCACCGCCTGCTTGCCGTTGGCCCAGGCCGACACCTGGTCGTTCTCGACGCCGTCGATGACCTGCGCGATGTCCCTGAGCCGGATCGCCGCGTTGTCGCGCCAGCTGATGATCGCGTCGCGATACGCGGCGGCGTCGCGCAACTGGTCGTTCGTGCCGATGCTGAACGACTGGACGCTGCCGTTGAGCGAGCCTTTCGGCGCGTTGACGTTGAGCTGCGTCAGCGCGCTGCGCACGTCCTCGAGCGTGAGGCCGAGATTCGCGAGCTGCCCCGGATTCACCTGCACGCGCACGGCCGGGCGCACGTTGCCGGCGATGCTGACGAGACCGACGCCGCTGACCTGCGAGAGCTTCTGCGCGAGGATGCTGTCGGCGTAGTTGTTGACGTCGCGCAGCGGCAGCGTCTGCGAGGACAGCATCAAGGTCATGATCGGCGCGTCGGCCGGATTCACCTTGTTGTAGACCGGCGGATACGGCAGCCCGCTCGGCAGCGTGCCGCGCGCCGCGTTGATCGCCGCCTGCACGTCCTGCGCCGCGGCGTCGATGTCGCGGTCGACCTGGAACTGCAGGTTGATCGTCGACAGGCCGGCCGAGCTGTCGGAGGTCATCAGCGTGAGCCCCGAGATCTGCCCGAACTGGCGTTCCAGCGGTGTCGTCACGAGGGCCGCGATCGTGCTCGGGCTCGCGCCCGGGTAGTACGTCGTGACCTGCAGGTTCGGCGCGTCGATGTCGGGCAGCGCCGACACCGGCAGCTGGCGATAGCCGAGCAGGCCGAGCAGCACGAGCGCGAGCATCAGCAGCGATGTCGCGATCGGGCGGCGGATGAAAAGAGTGGAAAATGACATAAGTTAACCAAGATGCCCGCTTGAGCCCTCTCCCCCGACGCTGCCGGAGGAAAGGGAGCCGTGTATCGCCAGGGCGAGCATCCCGTTCACCCGCCACCACGCCGCCGCCGCGGCGCATCGCCGGCGGGCTTCCCGCCGCCGGCCGGCGCGGCCGGCGGCGGTGTCTCGCCGGGCGCGAGCGCCAGCACCTTCGCGCCGGGTTTCAGCCGGAACTGGCCTTCGCTGACGACCTTGTCGCCGGCCTTCACGCCGTCGAGCACGACCGTGCGTCCGCCGGGCGCTTCGGCGCCGGCCTTGACCGGCTGCAGCGCGACGCTCGAATCCTCCTTGACGACGTAGACGTAGCTGCCGTCGGGTCCGCGCTGCAGCGCCTGGGTCGGCACGGTCACCGCGTCGGCGAGCGCGCCGACTTCGAGGCGCACGTTGACGAACTGCCCGGGCCACAGCGTGTTCGTGTCGTTCGTGAATTCGGCCTTGAGCTTGAACGTGCCGGTGGTCGCGTCGATCTGGTTGTCGATCACGGCCAGCGTGCCTTCGGCGACGACCCGGTTGTCGCCGCGGTCGCGCGCGGTGACCTTCAATGCCTGGCCGGCCGCGCGCACGCGTTCGAGCTGCCGCTCGGGCAGCGTGAACACCACGTTGATCGGATGCACCTGGGTCAGCACGACGATCGCGTCGGTCTGGTTGCCCGAGACGATGTTGCCGACGTCGACCTGGCGGATCCCGGCGAGACCGGCGATCGGCGCGCGGATCACGGTATACCCGACCTGCACGCGCGCGTTCGCGATCGCGGCCTCGTCGGAGGCGACCAGCGCTTCGAGCTGGCGCACGGTGTGGCGCTGGTTCTCGAGATCCTGCGCGGCGACGAAGTTCTTCTGGATCAGTTCTTCATAGCGCTTGAGCGTGGAGCGCGCGCCGCCGAGCTGCGCCTCGTCCTGTTTCTTCTTCGCGACTGCCTGGTCGAGCTGGCTCTGATAGCTGCGTGCGTCGATGCGCGCGATGATCTCGTCCTTCGCGATCTCCTGGCCCTCCTTGAACAGGATCGCTTCGATCTGTCCGCCGACCTGGGGCCGCACGGCGACGGTGTTGAGCGCCTGCACCGTGCCGAGCGCGTCGAGGTTCAGCGGCACGTTCTCGGTCGCGGCCACGACCGCGGTCACGGGAATCGGCGCATCCGGATCGCCGCCGCCGCGGCGCTGGCCGCCGCCGCCGCCGCTGCTGTTGCTGAAAGTGCGATAGCCGATGATTCCGGCCAGGACGACGCCGATTACGACGGCGATGATCTTGCCACGCGACATGCCTGCTTCCTTGTTGATGGCGTTGCGCAAACCGGCGGCGCGAACGGCCCCGGCCGCTTAACGGACGGACGACCGCGGCGTTGACAGGCTGGCAGGAAGAATTTTCGGCGGCGCCGGGCGCCTGCGAAGACGTCGGTCCGAGGATGCGGCACGAGGTGAAACGGTCGCAGGATTCATGAGGAACCTCGCTCGCGTACCGGGTGCTTGGCCAGCTTGCGTTGCAGCGTGCGCCGGTGCAGTCCGAGCCGGCGTGCCGCTTCGGAGATGTTGCCCTCGCTCTCGACCAGCACGCGCTGGATATGTTCCCACTCGAGCCGGCGCAGCGGCGGCGCGTGTTCATTGCCGGTCGTGACGATCTCGGCGTCGCCCTCGTCGTCGCGCAGCGCGCGGACGATCGCGTCGGCGTCGACGGGCTTGGCGAGGTAGTCGTGCGCGCCGCGCTTGATCGCTTCGACCGCGGTCGCGATCGACGCATAGCCGGTCAGCAGGAGGATGCGCAGATTCGGCGCGATGCCGAGCAATTGCGGAATCAGCGCGAGGCCGTTGTCGGCGCCGAGCTTGAGGTCGAGTACCGCGTGCTTCGGATGCTCGCGCCGCAGCAGCGCGATCGCGCCGGCCGCGTCGTGCGCGACCGACACGTCGAAGCCGCGGGCGCCGAGCGCGCGTGCGAGCACGCGTGCGAAGGTTTCGTCATCGTCGATCAGCAGCAGGCGTTCGGGCTTGTCCATGCGAGGCAGTTTCCGCGGGGTCGGGTGAAAGAGGCGCCACGGCATCGCTCGCGAGCAACGGCCGCAGCGGCAGCGCGAGCACCGTTTCGACGCCGGAGGCATCGGCTTCGCGCGCATAGAGAGTACCGCCGAGGCGTTCGGCCGTGGCGTCGGCCAGCGCAAGCCCGATGCCGAGTCCCGTGCTCTTGCTGCTCTGGAACGGATTGCCGAGCGCCGCGGCCATGCCGGCCGCGAAACCCGCGCCGCGGTCGCGCACGCGGAATTCGAGCAGGTCGCCGGCGGTCCGCAGCGTCAGGCCGATGCGGTCGGCCTGGTTCGCGAGCGAAGCGTCGGCGGCGTTGTTGAGCAGGTTCAGCAGCGCATGCCGCAGGCCCGGCGGCACGACGACGCGCAGCGCGGCTACCGCGTCGGGCAGGTCGATCTCGAGTGCGACTTCGGGTCGCAGCAGGCCGTAGCGGTGTTCGCAGTCGGCGACGAAATCGCCGAGGCGGCGTTCCTCGCCGGTCTGCGCGAGCTGTGCTTTGCCCGCCGCGACGAGTTCGCGCAGGCTGTCGCGGCAGCGTTCGACCTGGCTGTCGAGCAGGGCAAGGTCCTCGGCGAGCACGCCGTCGGTGTGCTCGCGGCGCAGTTCCGTGATCAGCGTGCGCATCGTCGACAGCGGCGTGTTGAGTTCGTGCGCGGCGCCCGCGGCCTGCGTCGCGATCGCGAGAAAGCCCTCGTCGCGCAGCGCGCGCTCGCGAATGCGCTGCGCGAGCGCCTGGTTGTCGCGCAGCACGAGTGCCAGGCGCGAGATGAACCAGCCGAGGAGGCACGCGCTGATCAGGAACGACATCGCCATGCCGATCACGTGCAGCCCGCTGCCGAGCGGCGGCAGCGGCTGGTTCCAGCGCAGCAGCGTGACGTAGGTCACCAGCGACATCAGCGCGACCGCGATCACATGGCGCGGGCTCAGTGCGGTCGCGACCAGCGTGATCGGCAGCAGCAGCAGCGCCGCGAACGGATTCGTCGCGCCGCCGGTCAGGAACAGCAGCCAGCCGAGCACGATCGTGTCGAGCGCGAGACCGCGCTCGCGCAGCAGCGGGATGATGTGGAACGTGACGCCGTTGAACATGAAAGCCTGCGCCGTGAAGCACA
>CAMLLF010000398.1 GCA_946480705.1 uncultured Lysobacteraceae bacterium
AGAGCGTAGCGATTTCCGCGCGCGGCGCGGCATTGCAGCCGCTCGCCTCGATCGCCTGACGGCGTACCTTCGCGTACGCCGCGCGATGACTCGCCTTGCTCGCGAGCACCTGCGCCTGTGCGACGCCGCTGCCGCCGACGAGCAGATTCAGCGCCTCCGTCGGACGTTCGCGCTTGAGCAGAAACTGGGCGAAATGATTGCGCCAAAATACGAGCGGCAAACGCGTTTCTTCTTTCACCGCTTCACCGCGCTGCAGGATTTCGCGATACAGCGCCTCGACTTCGTCGTCATGCCCGCCGAGCGTGGCGAGCATGCGCGCGAGGTTGTAGGCCGTGCGCAGCGTATTGGGATGATCGCTGCCGACGGAATTGCGCCAGGCGGCAAGCGATTCCCGAATCGCGTGCACGCCTTCCTCGCGCTGCCCGATTTCCGTCAGCGAAATCCCGAGCGAATTGCGCGCCTGCGCAGAGACCGTGCTGTTCGGGCTGTAGATGCGATCGATCTCGGCGACGACCTTGCGCGCTTCTGCCGCCGCGGCGGCCGCGCCGCGCACGAGGCGCAGCACGTCGAGCCGGTACAGGCGCGCGAGCGTCAGCCGCGGGTGATCCGTCGCCAGGCCGGTGCTCTGCCAGGCCAGGGTCTGATCCAGCAGAGCGAGCGCTTCCTCGTTGCGGTCGGCAGCGCGCAAGGCGCCGGCGAGATTCAAACGCGCAAGATTCGCGACGTCGTCCGACGGCGGCCGGCCGCGCGTCATTCCGACGGCGACCTCGAGATGTCGTATCGCTTCCTTGGAACGGCTGCGCTGATAGTCGAGCGCGCCCATCGCGAGCTCCCATTCCGGCGTGTCGCGCACGCCGAGCGCAGCGGCGCGCGCGAGGCGCTGCTCGGCCCTCGAATAGTCGCCGGCGCTCGTGCGTGCGCGCGCTTCGAGCACGAGCAGCCGTCCCGTCGTTTCCGGATCGAGGTCGGCATTTTCGGCGGCCTTGACCGCGCGTTCGGCGAGTTCGCTGGCCTGAGGACTCAAGCCCACCGCGAGCTCGACCTCGGCCAGCGTGCTCGCGAGATCGGCATACACGTCGGGCTGCGACTCGAAGGTGGCTTCCAGCGAAGGACGCGCCGCTTCGAGCACCGCGCGCGCGGTCACGTTGGCGCCGGTGACTTCCGTCGGATTGGCTGCCGTGAATGCGTTCTTCAGCAGGCCGACCGCGCGCTGCGCGCGGTCGCGCTCGTGCGTGATCGCGACGTTCTGGCGCAGGATCGCGGCGACCGCCGCGACGATCGTGACGAACAGCAGCAGCGCGAGACCGGACGCGACGCGGTGGCGCGAGACGAACTTGCGCCAGCGATACCAGCGATCGCTCTGCCGCTCGCGGATCGGCTGATCCTTGAGCACGCAGTCGATGTCGTGGTCGAGCTGGTCGACCGTGCCGTAACGTTCGCCGGGCAGTTTGCGCAGGCAGCGCTGCACGATGTGTTCGAGGTCACCGCGTACCGCATCGCGCAATTCGCGCACGCTCCCGAAGCCGCGCGCCTGCGCGAGCACGAGATCGGTGTCGCCGACGCGGCTCGCCATCGGCGGCGGCGGCAACTGGCGGATCGCCGTTTCGATTTCGCCCGGTGTCATGTTCGCGAACGCAAACGGCAGCCGGCCCGTCAGCAGCTCATACAGCAGCATGCCGAGCGCATGGATGTCGCAGGCGACCGTGATCGGTCCGCCGGTCAGCTGCTCGGGCGCGGCGCTCGACGGCGTCAGGAAACGGTCCATGGTCTGCGTCGCCTTGACGTCGCCGAGCCGACCGAGCGGCTTGGCGATGCCGAAGTCGAGCAGCCGGATCTCGCCGTCGTCGGTGACGAGCACGTTGCTCGCCTTGATGTCGCGATGGACGACGAGATTGCGATGCGCGTGCGCGACCGCGGCGAGCACCTTGCGGAACAGGCCCAACCGATCGGTGACGCCGAGCATGCGCGCGTCGGCCCAGCCGTCGATGGCCTGGCCGCGCACGAATTCCATGACGACGTAGGGCGTGCCGTCCGGCGTCGTGCTCGCGTCGATGAGACGCGAAATGCCGGGGTGGTCGAGCGCGGCGAGGATTGCGCGTTCGGTCGAGAAGCGGCGCAGCAGTGCCGGATGCAACAGGTCGCGACGCACGAACTTGATCGCGACTTCCTGCTCGAAATCCGGCCCGCTGCGCGTCGCGCGGAACACGCGGCCCATGCCGCCGCGGCCGATTTCCTGTTCCAGCGTATAGACGCCGAACGTCGATCCGGGCTGCAGCGCGTCGCTGTCGCGCGCGTCGAGGCTGGTCTCGACGAGGCCCAGCGCCGTGCGCGGTTCGCTGCCGAGCAGGCTGCGGTCGCGCTCGATCAGCCGCGCGAGTTCGTCGGCCAGCGTCGGATCTTCGGCACGGCAGCGTTCGAGCAGCGCTTCACGGCCGACCGGGTCGAGATCGAGCGCCTCGTCGAACAGCTCGCCGAGACGCCGGATGCGCTCAGCCGGCGTCTTCATCGCCGGGCACGACGTCCAGCCGCTCTGCGAGCCAGGCGCGCGCGAAGCGCCACTGCCGGCCCACGGTCGCGCGCGACGAACCGCAGACTTCGGCGATTTCTTCCTTGGTCAGGCCCGAGAACAGGCGCAACTCGACGACGCGCGCGGCCTCGGGCGCGGCCTGCGCGAATTCGGTGAGTGCCTGATCGACCGCGAGCCAGTCGACGTGATCGCCCTGCGAGGGCGCCTCGCGCTGGTTCATGTCGTCGAGCGCGATGAACAACTGATCGCCTCCACGCTTTTCCGCCTGCCGTTCGCGCAGATAGTCGACGACGACGCGGCGCATCAGGGTTGCCGCGATGGCGTGGAAATGCGCGCGGTTCTGCCAGTTGACGCCCTGCTGCACGTGCAGGCGTTCGTAGGCTTCGTTCGCGAGTTCGGTCGCGCGCAGCGTCAGCGCGCCGCCGTGGCGGCGCACCTGCGCGCGCGCGAGTTCGCGCAGCACCGGATATATGTCGGTCGCCAAGGCATCTTCGACGCTCCGATCGCCGCGTTTCCAGCGATCGAGCAGTTCCGTGATCGAGGACATCACAAACCCCCTGCTTGCGAGCTCCAGTGTAGCCCCAGTGCGACCGCAACGCGCAATCCGAATTCCTCGTCCGGCGCACGCTTCGTCCCGCGATTGCGCGCCGGGCGTGCAAAAACTGCGGTGGGTCTCGCAGTCGGCTCCGGGCCGGCCGCGCCGGAACGACCGAAGCGGCCGGCACAACGCCCCGAACGCGGCCCGCGGGTCTTCGCCGACTGATGCCAAATCGGACAGATGTATACATTGAGTGACGGCGCCCGGCCGGGCAGTGGCGTCAGAGGTAGTAACGCAGACTGACCTCGGCCGAGCGAAGCCACGCCGGCGGCAGACCCGAAGTCAGCACTAGCGCCGACACGGCGTGCGAGGCGGCGAGCGGGAGCAGGCTGCGTTCGCGCAGCCACAGCGCGCTCCAGATCAATCCGCCGAGAAATGTCGCCAGCATCAGTCCGGCATTCGGCGCGTGAAGCAGCGAAAACGCCGCCGCCGCGGCCAGCACCGTCCAGCGTGCGGCAATGCCTGCGGTGCGCAGCCGGTCGGCGACGACGGCGCAGATCAGGTATTGCTGCGCGAGCGCCCAGAGCAGGTAGCCCGTGAGCGCGACGGGCGACAGCGCGGCCGGATCGGGCCGCCCGGCGAGCAGGACGATGGCGAACGCGATCAGCGGTGCGGCCGCGGCGAACATCCAGGCGCGCGACCGGCCGAGCCAGCGCCACGGCGTGGCCGTCGGCGTCGCCGCGAGGGCGACGGCATACAGCGCCGCAAGCGCGACCAGCGCCTGCGTGACGCCATCGGGATCGTCGCCGATCCGGAGTCCGGCAATCAGCCAGACCGGCACGGCAAGCGCCAGCAGCGCCTGGAGCAGCGCGTGCGCACGCCGGCGGCCGCGCAGCGCGATCGTCGCCACGCACAACAGGAGTGCGAGGCCGGCCGGCAGCCAGTCGGCGGCCTTTCCTGCCGGCGGCGCTGCGGTCAGCCCGGCGACGACGCGATCGATGTCGTCACGGTATACGACGACGGCAGCGGGCTCGCGTTCGCGCAGGTCGTCGCGCGCGAGCAGCACCGTTTCCGGCCGCTGCAGGCCGTCGACGGCGAACAGCGGCGCCCGTCGCGGGTCGGTTTCGAGGCCGAGTTTCAGTGGTCTCCAGGCCGACGACGCGAGGTCCGTCATCTGGCGGATCGTCCGGTCGGCGGGCAGCAGCGCGATCGCCTGGAGATGCAGATCCGCGTCGAGCGCCGCGAAGCGCAGGCGCAGCATGGCCGCGCGCGCGGGGGCTGCGTCGCCGTCGCCCCGATCGAGCCGCCACGCCAGTCGGTCGAGCTGCCACGGCGACGAACCCGCGGCCTCGGCGAGATGCTGCGGCGCGGCCAGTTGTTCGCGAATCTGCAGCGTGAATTCGGGCAGCGGGCCGCCGGCGGCAATCTCGAGCGCGTCGAAGCGCACAAGGTCGAGCGGCACGCGCAGCGTGACCGCAATTTCGCACTGCCGCGAGCCGCGGCGCAGCACCAGGCCGCCGTCGTCGAACGCGGCGTCGCAGTCGCCATGTACACGCCGCCCGACGAGCGTGCCGGGCCGGCTCAGATCCCAGCGGTGCGGCGTGTCGCCGCGCGCGAGCGGCGACAGCGCGGCGACGGCTTCGCGCACGAGTTCGGCGCGCAACTGCGT
>CAMLLF010000399.1 GCA_946480705.1 uncultured Lysobacteraceae bacterium
GCCGGCGCAGCAGGGCGCGATGCGGACGCGCCGGCGCGGCGGCGACAGGTTCATCCGTGAGCGGAGCAGTCATGCGAAGGTCCCGAATGCAGCGGTCGACACGGCGCCGGGGCGCCGTTGTATCCGGGACGCATGATGCCGTCGCGGCCGCGGCTTTGACACCGTTGTCCGACGTATGTTGCAGCGTGTCGCGCGGGCTCAGGAATCGCCGCGGCGCATGCGGCGCACGAGCCAGGCCAGCGGCACGAGCGCCGTACCGGCGAGTGCGATGCCCGCCGCGACCTGCGGATGATTGCCGAGCATCGCGCCGATGCGTTCCTGCAGCGTCGGCGGCGGCGCATCGGCAGCGCGAAACGCCGTGCGCAGTTCGTGGGCGAAACGCTCGACGGTCGGATGGCGGTGCCGCGGCTGCTTGTGCAGCGCCTTCGCCGCGATCCGATCGAGTTCGCCGCGCAGCCGTTCGCCGAGTTCGTGCCGGTCGGTGCAGGCGCGAACGCGTGCGCGCGCGTTGCCGATGCGCGGCGCGACGGCGGCGAGCCGTTCGGACGGCGGCAATGGCACCTGCTGTGTGATCGCGAGTTCGGCCTGGCCCGGCGACAGTCCGTGCAGCGCGAGCGGCGGCTCGCCGCAGAGCAGTTCGTAGAGCAGCGCACCGAGCGCATAGACGTCGCAGGTGCGGCCTATCGGTCCGCCGCCGAGCTGCTCGGGCGCCGCGCTCGCGACCGAGAAAAAACGCTGCGCCGTCGCGGTGCGCTCGACCGCTTCGCCGTCCTGCGGCGACGGCAGCAGCTTGGCGATGCCGAAATCGAGCAGTTTCGTGCGGCCGTCCGCGGTCACGAGGATGTTGCTGCTCTTGATGTCGCGATGCACGACATGCCGCGCGTGCGCGTGCGCGACCGCGGCGCAGACATCGAGCAGCAGGCCGACGCGGCGCTCGAGATCCAGACGCTCGCGATCGGCATAGGCCAGCAGATGCGTGCCGTCGACGAATTCCATGACCACGTAGGGCTGCCGCGCCGCGGTTTCGCCGGCGTCGACGAGCTGCGCAATGCCCGGATGCCGCAGCCGGCGCATCAGCTTGCGTTCGACCGCGAAGCGCCGGCGCAGGTGCGGATCGTCGCGATCGCTGCGCAGGAGCTTCAGCGCGACGACGACATCGGGCGCCTGCCGGCGCGTCGCGCGATAGACCGTGCCCATGCCGCCACTGCCGATGCGTTCGCCCAGGCGCCAGTCGCCGATCTCGCGGCCTTGCCACGACTTTTCGCGCGCGCTGCGCAGCAGCGGGATCGCCGGTTCGGTCGAGGCGTCGGCGAGCGCCGCGTCGGCGGCGAGGAGTTTGCGCAGGCGCGCGACGAGCGCGGGGTCGGTCCGCGCGAGCGCGCCGAGTTCGGCGTCGATCTCGGCCGGGCCGCGATCGACGAGACGCTCGAACCAGTGTTCGAGTTCGGCGAGGTTCGGTGCCTTCATGGCGCGTCGTCCGCGCCGGGATCCGCAAGGCGCGCGGCGAGCCAGGCGCGCGCGTAACGCCAGCGGCGCACGACCGTCGCGCGCGAAATGCCGCAGGCCTCGGCGATCTCGTCGGTTTCCAGGCCCGAGAAGAATTTCAGCTCGACGATCTGCGCGAGTTCCGCGTCTTCGCGTTCCAGCTCGCTCAGCACGCGGTCGATCGCGAGCACGTCGACGTCCGGTGCGAGCTGCGGCAGCTCGTGCGCATCGGCGAGCGGCACCAGCACGACGTCGCCGCCGCGCTTGTCGCGTCCGCGCGCGCGGACGTGATCGACCGCGAGGTTGCGTATCACGCGTGCGGAAAACGCGAAGAAATGCGCGCGGTCGCGCCAGTCGGTCGCGCGCGCCTGGTGCAGCCGCGCATAGGCTTCGTTGGCGAGTTCGGTCGGCTGCAGCGTCGCGCCGCGCGCGTAGCGGCGCAGGCGCATCCCGGCGATCTCGCGCAGCATCGGATAGACCGCGCGCATCAGCGCGTCGGCGGCGTCGGCCTCGCCGGCGCGCCAGCGCTCGAGCAGGTCGGTGATCGCGGGCGCCGTCATGACGCGCGGCGTCCGGATGGCCGGAAGCGGCGTCGGCATCGACCGTCGCGGTCGCGTGCGGGTTCGAGCATGGCGATCAGAATTTCTCCATTTCCCTTTGTATCGTTATGCCGCGCCGGACGGGAGACGCGAGCCGCAGGAAGCCGGCCGCGCCGATGGTGCAGCGCCGCGCTCGCCGTGCAAATCGAACGGCGGGCGTCGCGGCTCACTTCGCTCATCTGGCTCATTCGGCGCGTTCGACGCCGAGCCGGCGCGCGATCGCGGTCTGTTCGCGCCAGCGCGCACGGCTCGCGTCGGTGGTCAGCCAGACGTCGCGCGCGAGTTCGTGACTCAGGCGCAGCGCCGAATCCGGCGTCGGCGCCGTGCCGTGACGCGCGACGGCGGCGGCCAGTGCGCCGAGGCGGTAGTCATCGCCGTGGCGCAGCGCGGGATCGCTGCGCTGCCGATCCAGCGCGACGTCGAGCAGTTGCGCTGCCTCGCGGTAGCGGCCGTATGCATTGAGTTCGCAGGCGCGCGAAATGTCGGTCGCGAGCAGCTGCGCCGGCGTCCCGTCGGACGCGGCCGGTGCGCTCGCGGGCGCCGTCGCGGTGCGGACCGCCTGCTGCGACGCAGCGTCGACGGCGAGCGCCGGCGCGTCGATGCCGGCTTCGGCACGCGCGCGTTCGAGATTGCGCGAAAAGGCGTCGAGCCGTGCGGCGAGGCTCGTCGCATCGCCCGGTGCGTCGTGCGGCACCGCCGACGCGCGAGCGGTGGAATCGAGTCCCGCGAGCTGCGCGCGTATCTGCGCGGTCAGCGGATCGTCCTCGTGCAACTGCGGCAGCGTGTCGGCGGCCACGCTGCGCAGCAGCGACGACGCTTCGGCGTCGCGGCCGCGCGCAGACAGCAGGCGCGCGCGCTGCACGGTCAGCGACGAGCGCTCGGCCGCGGTCGCCGCGAGCGCGTCGGCCGTATCCAGCGCCTGTGCGGCGAGCGGAAAGTCACCGCTGCTCGTCGCCGCGTTCGCGCGCACTGCGGCGAGCCGCAGCGCGAGTTCGCGCGGTTCGCCGGCGCCGGGCAGCAGCGCTTCGGCCTCGCGCAGCAGTTCCAGCGCCGATTCCGGCGCGCGCCGCTGCAGCTCGACCCGCGCACGCACGAGCAGCAGTTCGACCTGCGCCGCGGGATCGGCAGGCGCGGATTCGCGCGCCGGTGCGCTGCCGGCCGACACCGCCGCTGCCGGAGTCGGGGCGGGTTGCGTTCCCGGCGCGGCATCAGGCCGCGGCTGCAGCGTGATCGCGCCGACGATCAGGGCCGCGGCCGTGCCGACGGCGATGCGTTGCCAAATGCCGACGCGCTGCATGACCCGCTGCAGCCGGGACTCCGGCGCGCCGCCGCCGCGGCAGGCCGCACGCAGCTCGTGCGCGAAGCGCTCGACCGAAGGCTGCCGCTGCGCCGGGTCCTTGCGCAGCGCTTTCGCGACGATGCGGTCGAAGTCGCCGCGCAGGCGTTCGGCGAGCGCGTTGCGATCGGCGCAGCCGCGCTGGCGCGCGCGCGCATTCGCGATCCCCGACGGCAGTTCGGCGATGCGCCGCGACGGCGGCACGGGTACGTGCTGCGTGATCGCACGTTCGATCTGCGCCGGCGTCGCGCCCTGCAAGGCGAACGGCGTCTCGCCGCAGAGCAGTTCGTAGAGCAGCACGCCGAGCGCATAGACGTCGCAGGCCGGACCGGTCGCCCCGCCGCGCAGCTGTTCGGGCGCCGCGCTCGCTGCGGAAAAGAAGCGCTGCGCCGTCGCCGTTCGCTCGAGATACGCCGTGCCGAACTGCGCCTGCAGCGGTTTGGCGATGCCGAAGTCCAGCAGCTTGGGCTGGCCCTGCGCGGTCACGAGGATGTTGCTGTTCTTGATGTCCCGATGCACGACCTGCCGCGCGTGCGCGTGCGCCACCGCGGCGCAGACTTTTCCGAGCAGCGCGGCGCGCTCGGCGAGATCGAGCCGAGCGCGATCGGCGTAGTCGAGGATGTGCATGCCTTCGACGAGTTCCATCGCCACGTACAGCACGCCGTCGGCCGATTCGCCGCTGTCGACGAGTCGTGCGATGCCCGGATGCTGCAGGCTTTGCAGCACCTTGCGTTCGAGCACGAAGCGGCGCCGCAGCGCGGCGTCGTCGCGATCCGCGCGCAGCACCTTCAGCGCGACGACGTCTTCCGGCGCGATCGTGCGTGCGGCGCGATACACCGTGCCCATGCCGCCGCTGCCGATGCGCTGCTCCGCGTGCCACGCGCCGAGCGTGCGGCCTTCCCAGGCGTCGTCGCGCAGGCCGCGCAGCACGGGCAGCAGCGGTTCCGTTGGCGAGCCGGCGAGTTCCGCGTCGGCCTTCAGCAGCTCGCGCAACTGCGCGGCGAGCAGCGGCTCGGTCCGCGTCAGCGCGACGAGTTCCGCGTCCGCGCCGGCCGCGTCGAGTTCGACGAGGCGGGCGAACCAGCGCTGCAGGTCGGCGGTGTTCGGGCTGGACATGGGCGAGACCGGTCGCGGCAGTCAGGACGTCGCGTTCAGGCGCACGGCGAGCCAGGCGCGCGCATAGCGCCAGCGGCGCACGACGGTCGCGCGCGAGACGTTGCAGGCTTCGGCGATTTCATCGGTGCTCATGCCCGCGAAGAATTTCAGCTCGACGACGCGCGCGACGCCCGCGTCTTCGCG
>CAMLLF010000400.1 GCA_946480705.1 uncultured Lysobacteraceae bacterium
CGCGCCGCTCCAGTTCTGCGCGACGAGCCAGAAGGTGGCGCCGGTGGTCAGCGTCGTCTTCCAGCCGTCGTCCTTGCCGGCACCGGATACGCCGCGTCGCAGAAACGCCGCTCACTCCACCGTCACCGACTTCGCCAGATTCCGCGGCTGATCGACATCGGTGCCCTTGAGCACGGCGACGTGATACGCGAGCAGCTGCAGCGGGATGTTGAACACGGCCGGGGCGACGAGGCTTTCGCCGACGGCGAGGCGCAGCAGCGCGCCGCGGTTCGCGTCGAGCTTGACGTCGACGGCGGCGTCGGCGATCACGAACAGCTCGCCGCCGCGCGCGCGGACTTCTTCGAGGTTCGATTTCAATTTTTCCAACAGTTGATTGTTGGGCGCGACCGCGATCACCGGCATGTGCTCGTCGACAAGGGCGAGCGGGCCGTGCTTGAGTTCGCCGGCGGGATAGGCTTCGGCGTGGATGTAGGAGATTTCCTTGAGCTTCAGCGCCGCTTCGATCGCGATCGGATAGCTCGCGCCGCGGCCGAGGAACAGCGCATGCTGCTTGTCGACGAAGCGTTCGGCCAGCGTGGCGATCTGCGGTTCCAGCGTGAGCGCGTCGGCGACGAGGCGCGGCAGCGTCGACAGTTCGCCGACCAGCTGTTCGTAGCGTGCGTCGGCCATGCCGTTGAGGCGCGCGAGTTCGAGGCAGAGCAAGCCCAGCGCGGCGAGCTGCGTCGTGAACGCCTTGGTCGAGGCGACGCCGATCTCGGGGCCGGCGCGCGTCATCAGCACGAGATCGGATTCGCGCACCAGCGAGGATTCGGGCACGTTGCAGACCGCGAGCGCGCCGAGGTAGCGCGCGCTGGCCTTGCCGCTGCGCAGCGCCGCGAGCGTGTCGGCGGTTTCGCCGGACTGCGACACGGCGACGAACAGCGTGTCGGCCGGCACGACGGTATCGCGGTAGCGGTATTCGCTCGCGACCTCGACCGAGCAGGGCAGGCCGGCCAGCGCTTCGATCCAGTAGCGCGCGACCATGCCGGCGTGATAGCTCGTGCCGCAGGCGACGATGTGCACGTGCTTGACGCGCGCGAGGAGCTGCTCCGCATCGACGCCGAACACGTTCGGCAGGATGCGCGAACCGCTGATGCGGCCTTCGAGCGTGCGCGCCACGGCCTCGGGCTGCTCGTGGATTTCCTTGAGCATGTAGTGGCGGTATTCGCCGCGTTCGACCGCATCGGCGGTCAGGTCGGTCTCGCGCACGTCGCGCGAGACGTCGCGGCCGTCGCCGTCGAAGATGCGGTAGCCGTCGCGGCGGATTTCGACGATGTCGCCTTCGTCGAGATAGATGAAGCGATTGGTCACGCGCAGCAGGGCCTGCACGTCCGAACCGATGAAGTGTTCGCCGAGGCCGATGCCGACGACGAGCGGGCTGCCGCGGCGCGCGCCGACGACGCGGTCGGGTTCGCGTGCCGACAGCACGGCGATCGCAAACGCGCCGTGCAGGCGCTGCGTCGCGCGTACGACGGCGGTGACGAGATCGGCGCCTTCGCGCTGCAGCGCATCGATCAGATGCGCGATGACTTCGGTGTCGGTTTCGGAACTGAATGCGTAGCCCTTGTCCTGCAGCTCGCGGCGCAGTTCCTCGTGGTTCTCGATGATGCCGTTGTGCACGACCGAGATCAGGTCGGAGGAAACGTGCGGATGGGCGTTGTGCGTGCTCGGCACGCCGTGGGTCGCCCAGCGCGTGTGCGCGATGCCGATGCGGGCCGGCGCAGGGTCGGCGCTCAGCAGTTGTTCGAGTTCGCGCACCTTGCCCTTCGTGCGGCGGCGCGCGAGCGCGCCGCCCTGCAGCACGGCCAGTCCGGCCGAGTCATACCCGCGGTATTCGAGCGCCTGCAGGCCGGCGATCAGGATGGGGCCGACTTCGCGATCGGCGACGGCACCTACGATTCCACACATAGCGAACTCCACGAATTGAACCGCGGGCATTGCACCGGCACCGGCGGGCGGTGCGCGGCGCTTTCCCGGGCCGGCGGCGGGCGCGTTCGGGGCGAAACGCGGGCGCGGGCGCCGGCGCGGGCGGCGGCGAATCGCGAACTATGCGTCAGGTAGCCGCGTTGCTGCCAGTCCGAGAAACGTGAATGGGGAATCCGGGGTGGGGAATCGGGAAACGATGCGGGCCGCGGCCGCGTCACGGCGGGGCGGGAACCGGAGGCTCGCGGCACGGGGCATTATTGCGGCGCTCGGCGAGCCGGCGTTCCCAGGCCAGCGTGCTGCGGGCCATGAGGTCGAGGTCGTCGTGGCGCGGCTCCCAGCCGAGCACGCTGCGGACCTGCGCGCAGTCGGCCACGAGCTCGGGCGGATCGCCCGCGCGGCGCGGCGCCTCGACGACCGGCAGCGGACGGCCGTGCGCGCGTTCGACCGCGCTCAGCACCTCGCGCACGCTGTAGCCGCGGCCGTAGCCGACGTTGAGCGCGACCGACGCGCCGCCGTCGCGCAGATAGCCCAGCGCGCAGACGTGCGCGGCCGCCAGGTCGTCGACATGGACGTAGTCGCGGATGCCGGTGCCGTCGGGAGTCGGGTAGTCGGTGCCGCAGATCGCGACGTGCGGGCGCACGCCGAGCGCGGCTTCGGCGGCGACCTTCATGAGCAGGGTCGGGCGCCGCGTCGACTGGCCGATGCGGCCGGCGCCGTCGCAGCCGGCCACGTTGAAATAGCGCAGCGCGACGTAGCGCAGCGCCGATACCGCGGCGAGGTCGCGCAGCATCTGCTCGCTCATCAGCTTGGAGCGGCCGTAGGGACTGATCGGCTGCAGCGGCGAGGCTTCGGTCGCGCGTCCGCCCTCGGGCACGCCGTAGACCGCGGCCGAGGACGACAGCACGAAGTGCGCGATGCCGGCCTCGGCGCAGGCCGCGAGCAGCTGGCAGGTCGCGGCCGTGTTGTTCGCGTAGTAGCCGATCGGGTCGGCCATCGATTCGGCGACGATGATGCGCGCGGCGAAATGCATGACGGCGCGCACGCGGTGCTCGCGCAGCAGCGACGCGACGAGCGCGCGGTCGCCGACGTCGCCCTCGACGAAGGTGCCGCCGACGACCGCGTCGCGAAAGCCCGTGCTGAGGTCGTCGAGCGTGACCACGTCCTCGCCGGCGTCGACGAGCCGCGCGACGACGTGGCTGCCGATGTAGCCTGCGCCGCCGGTGACGAGCACCGCGCCGCGCGGCGGCTGTGCGTCGCGCTCAGACGCCATGGAAGTCGCGGTACCACGCGACGAAGCGCTCGACGCCGATCTCGACCGGCGTGTCCGGGCTGTAGCCGGTGTCGCGCATCAGTGCGCTGACGTCGGCCGCGGTGTCAGGCACATCGCCGGGCTGCAGCGGCAGCAGGCGCTTCTCCGCGGTGCGGCCGGTCGCCTGCTCGATGAGCTCGATGTAGCGCGACAGCTTGACCGGCCGGTGGTTGCCGATGTTGTAGACGCGATACGGCGCCTGGCTGCTGGCCGGCGTGGGGTTCAGCGGATCGAACGCGGGATCGGCGCCCGGAATGCGATCCAGGCTGCGGACCACGCCTTCGACGATGTCGTCGATGTAGGTGAAGTCGCGCGAGTGGTTGCCGAAGTTGAAGACGTCGATCGGCTCGCCCGCGAGGATCTTGCGCGTGAACAGGAACAGTGCCATGTCCGGCCGGCCCCAGGGGCCGTAGACGGTGAAGAAGCGCAGGCCCGTCGTCGGCATCTGGAACAGATGGCTGTAGGTGTGCGCCATCAGCTCGTTGGTCTTCTTGCTCGCCGCGTAGAGGCTGACCGGATGGTCGACGCTGTCCTCGACGGCGAACGGCAGCTTGCGGTTCGCGCCGTAGACCGAGCTCGACGAGGCGTAGACGAGGTGCTCGATCGCGCGATGGCGGCAGGCTTCGAGAATGTTGAGGAAACCGACGACGTTCGCGTCGATGTAGGCGCGCGGGTTTTCCAGCGAATAACGCACGCCGGCCTGCGCCGCGAGATTGACCACGCGCACCGGCACGAACTCGTCGAACGCGGCCTCGAGCGCGACGCGGTCCTCGAGCGCGCCCTTGACGAAGCGGAACCCCTCGCGCGCGAGCAGCCGGTCGAGCCGCGCCTGCTTGAGACGCACGTCGTAGTAGTCGTTGAGGTTGTCGTAGCCCAGCACGTCGTCGCCGCGGTCGAGCAGGCGATGGGCGAGCGCCGCACCGATGAAGCCCGCGGCGCCTGTGATGAGAATTCGCATGACGGAAATCCAGATGCTTGGTGCTGTTTGCGATTTTAGGGGATCGAAAATAGGGTGCGGAGGAGCGAGAAACGAGAGACGGCGGCCGCGCTCACCCGTTTCTCACGCTTCTCCACGCGTTCCTGCCTCACAGCCGCTCGTCGACGAGGTCGCGCGCGAACACGTGCTTCACATCGAACACGACCGCCCCCGGTGTGCCGGCGGCGCGCAGGCGCGCGGCGCCGACTTCGCGGAACTCGCGATGGGCGACCGCGAGCACGATCGCGTCGTAGCCGCCTTCGGGCAATGCGGGCAGCAGGTCGATGCCATATTCGTCGTGGGCCTGGGCCGGGTCGCCCCAGGGGTCGTAGACGTCGACCTGCATGCCGTAGCTGCGCAGTTCATCGACGACATCGACGACGCGCGTATTGCGCAGGTCGGGACAGTTTTCCTTGAACGTCACGCCAAGCATCAGCAGCGACGCGCCGTTGATG
>CAMLLF010000401.1 GCA_946480705.1 uncultured Lysobacteraceae bacterium
GCGCTGCTCGCCGAGAACTTCCTCGTGACCTTCGGCGCAAGCTGGAACCCGACCAAGATCCGTGATCCGAACCTGACGGTGTTCAAGTGCGGCGCGCCATGCACCGTGCTCGATCCAGCCGGCAGCGTCGCCGGCACCGTGCGCATCGACGGCAACCCGCTGCCGCAGGCGCCGAAACACGTCTACAACCTGACCGCGCGCTACGGCATTTCGATGGGCAACGGCGAATTCTTCGTCTACACCGACTGGGCCTATCGCAGCAAAGTGAACTTTTTCCTCTATGAGTCGGTCGAGTTCACCGGCAAGCCGCTGCTCGAAGGCGGCCTGCGCGCCGGCTACGACTGGAACTATGGCGACTACGAAGTCGCGCTGTTCGGCCGCAACATCACCGACCGCAAGGTCATCGTCGGCGGACTGGACTTCAACAACCTGACCGGCTTCCTCAACGAGCCGCGCACCTGGGGCGTGGAGTTCAAGGCGCGATTCTGAAGGCAGGGACGAGTAAAGAGGCGTGAGAAACGAGTCGAACCGGCTCGCTTCTCACGCCGCCGCGCATACGCGTCGGTGGTTGCGGGCAGCCGGAAGAGAAAAAAGAGTGGGGAGGCGCGAGAAGCGAGAGGCAGTGCGCCGCACCCGTTTCTCACTCCTCTCCACGCTTTCCTGCTGTTACGCCATGAACCCCAGATTCGACGTCGGGAAGTTGATCAGGTTCGGGAAGATCGTGGCGAGGTCGTTCGTGCCAGTCACGCCCATCCAGCGCGCGAGCGTCGCGGCCATCTGATCGACGCTGGTCGACGGAATCGTCTGGCCGCGCGAGAAACTGATCGCGTTGTTGAGCGCCTGGTCGGGGAAGGTGCCGTAGAGGCGGCCGCCGTTGACCATGCCGCCCATGACGAACTGCACGCCGCCCCAGGCGTGGTCCGAACCGTTGCCGTTGGAACTCAGCGTGCGCGCGAATTCGCTCATCGAGAACGTCGTCACTTCGTTCTGCGCGCCGATCTCGCCGAGCGCAGTCCAGAACGCACCGAGTGCCTGCGACATCCGGTTGAGCAGTGCGCCGTGGCCGCTGTTGTTCGTCGACATGAGCCCGTCGTGCAGATCGAAGCCGCCCGTGCGTACGAAGAAGACCTGGCGCTTGTGCTGGATCTGGCCGCTCGACTCGCGCGAGATCTTGATCATGCGCGCGACCATCTTGAGCTGGTCGGCGAGCGAGTTGCCGCTCGGAAATACCGTCGTCACGTTGCCCGAGCCGTCGGTCGCGGTCAGCGAGGAATTGACGAGATCGTAGAGATCGCGGCCGCGTTTGAACGTGCGGGCGTAGTCCTTCGCGAACGGCGAGGGGTTGGCCGTATCGGCGAGCAGCAGGTCGAGCGCGCCGGCGCGCTGGGAACCGTAGGTGCCGCCGGTGCTGTTGGCCGAGTTGTAGATGTTCGAGAGCCCGGTGAGGCCGCTCGAGGACATCTGGTACGGGAACGTGTCGTTGCCGACTTCGAAGCGGTTCGCGCCGGCCAGCGAGATGCACGGCGACAGCGACTGGTTGAGATTGTCCGCGCGCACGCGATCGGCGACGAGGCCGCCCCAGCCCGTGTTCGTCGCGGTCGTGCGCGCGAGATGCCACAGGTTTTCCTGGTCGTTGTGCGAGTACAGCTGCGGCGGACGCAGCGACGGCGAGCTGTTGTACTCGGTCTTCGTGATCGGACGCACCAGCGTGCCGACGTTGGCGATGAAGGCGAGCTTGTTCGCGCGATAGATCGTCGCGAGATCGGCCATGCCGGTCGGATAGTTGCCGTTGCCCGGATTGACCGCGTAGAGCCCGCCGGTCGCGCTGTCGGTGATCTGGAACTGGCTGGTCAGCGCGGCGCGGTCGATCGCGAGGCCGCCGGCATTCGTGTTCGCGTTGTAGACGCCGCCGCGGGCGGTCGCATAGACGCCGTGACGCGCCGTGTCGTACGGCAGCAGCATGTTCCAGGAATCGTTGCCGCCCGAGAGATAGACGCAGACCAGCGCGCGGTAGCCCGCGACGCTGCCTTTCTGCGCGGCGAGCGCGGAGCCGACGAGACCGAGCTGCGGTACCAGTGCCGAGGCGCCGCCGGCGCAGAGTGTCGTGCCGAGATTGCGCAGGAAGCGGCGACGGGCTTGTTCTTTGGAGTTCATCGCGGCAGTCCTCAGCGTTGCGTGGCGAATTCGGGGGACATCGCGGCGATCTGCAGCAGCGAGCGCGCCTTTTCGCTCGCCGACGCGCCGTTCATGAAGCTCAGCATGTTGATCAGCGTCGTACGCGTGTTGCTCGACATCTGGCCGTAGAACATGCGCCGGTTCACTTCGTCGACCATCAGCGTCGGCGTCGCCAGGTTGGCCAGCGCGCTGACGTTGATCAGCGGCCGGTCGGTCGGCGGATTCGTCATGCCGACGTAGTAGCGGAAGGTGTAGTCGGCGAGGCTGTTGGAGATCGTGTAGGTCGAGCCTTCGTTGATGATCTGCATTTCCGGCGACACCAGGTTCGCGTCGTCGAGCGGACCGCCGGGATGCTCGTAGTCGGGCTCGTAAAAATTGAACACGGTCGGCGCGCCGAGCGGCCGCTGCGCGTAGCTGCCGGTCGGATTGGTCATGCCCATGCGGATTTCGCCATACTGCGTCGCGGCCGGCAGCTGGAAATCCCAGGCGCGCATGACGGCGGTCAGGCGCAGCAGCGGTTCGCGGACCTTGCCGAAGTTGGCCGGCGGATTGGCCGCGCGGGCTTCCGGATCGAGCAGGATCTGCTTGATGACCGCGGCGAGATCGCCGCGCTCGTTGTCGCCGTTGTTGTTGAATTTCTGCGCGACGCGCGTGATGTAGGCCGTCGACGGATTGCTGGTCGTGAAGCGCTGGATCAGCTGGCGCGCCATGAACGGTGCGACATTGGGATGCGAGGCGAGCAGGTTGAGTCCGTCGCGCACGTCGACCGCGCAGCTCTGGCCGGCCGGCAGCGTCGTGCCGCCGACGAGCACTTTCGACGTGGTGTCGTGCTCGGTCGCGACGCAGGACATCGGCAGATAGTTATTGGTGCCGCCGAAAAGGTTCGTGCCGGCGTTGTTGTAGGCGAAGCCCGTGAACACCTTCGCGTACTGGCTGATGACGTTCTGGTCGTAGGTCGGAATCGGTTGGCCGTTCTGCAGCAGCGGCGAGTAGTCGATGTTGCGTTCGACGACGCCGATCGAGAACAGCTGCATGACTTCGCGCGCGTAGTTCTCGTCGGGCTCGCGGCCGGTCGCCGCCTTGCGGTTGCGGAAGTGACTCAGGAACTTGCCCATCGACGGGTTGTAGGTCACCTCGTCGAGCAGCGTGCGGTAGTAGCCGAACGCGTTGCGCGCGAGCAGATCCCAGTACTCGCTCATCTGCACGGGTTCGCCGCTGATGCTGCCGTTGGTGTCGGAGATCACGAAGATCTGCGACAGCGCCCAGGCGGTGCGCTGGCGCAATTGATCCTGGCCGGTCATCGCGGTGTGGAACCAGCGGCTCAGACGCTGGTTCTGCCCGATCGACTCGGTGCCACCGGCGGTCATTGCGGCGGCGACCGCTTCCATGTGCGGCCGCGCCGCGGTCATCGCGACGGAATTCATCTGCTGGTCGATCCAGGCCGAATAGCCGATCTGGCGGACCTTGGCGATGTCCGCGGGCGTCGGACCGAATGTGGCCTGGGTCAGGAAGCGGGCGGCTTCGCCGTCGGTGGCCGGAATGTCGGTCGCCGGTTCGAAGCCCGATTTGAAGAAGGTGCGCGCCTGTGCGGCAGGTGCGACGAGGGCGGCGCACAGGAGCAGTGCGCCGCAGCGGCTGGTCAGAGGCATGGTGGTTTTCCCCGATACTGGCGAGCGGAAATTACGCACACGCATACGGGTGCGTCGTGATGGCCTGCACAGGAAATGTGAAACGCCGCTGAACGGTAGCGGTTGACCCGCTCTGCGGTATGGGCGCCCATTTGCGCTTTCGCCCGACGTCCCATGGCGGTCACAAAGTGACGTTTTTGTCGTGCCGGCAGTGGGTTAGCGGTAGTGGACGAATGGCGCCATGCGCAGGATCCGCTACGCTGCGGTCCGGTTCAAACGCAGCGCCGCACGCGGATTTCACGCACTGTCCGTTCCCGCGGGCTTCCGATGCGTCCGTCGGAAGCCCGGTGCGGACTACATGCGGAACACGCCGTAGCGCTGCGGCTCGATCGGCGCGTTGAGGCTGGCCGAGATCGCGAGACCGAGGACGCGCCGCGTATCGGCCGGGTCGATGACGCCGTCGTCCCAGAGCCGGGCGCTCGCGTAGTAGGGGTGGCCCTGGCGTTCGTACTGCGAGCGGATCGGTGCCTTGAACGCGTCTTCCTCTTCGGTGCTCCAGCTCTGGCCGCCGGCTTCGAGGCCGTCGCGGCGCACCGTCGCGAGCACCGACGCGGCCTGCTCGCCGCCCATGACGCTGATGCGCGCATTCGGCCACATCCAGAGAAAGCGCGGCTGGTAGCCGCGGCCGCACATCGCGTAATTGCCGGCGCCGAAACTGCCGCCGATGATCACGGTGAATTTCGGTACGTGCGAACAGGCCACCGCGGTGACCATCTTCGCGCCGTCCTTCGCGATGCCGGCGTTTTCGTATTTGCGGCCGACCATGAAGCCCGTGATGTTCTGCAGGAACACCAGCGGAACGTTGCGCTGGTTGCACAGCTCGATGAAGTGCGCGCCCTTC
>CAMLLF010000402.1 GCA_946480705.1 uncultured Lysobacteraceae bacterium
CCGGCGATGCGCAGGCGCACCTGATCAAAGCGCTGTCGACGATGGCCGACGCGACGCAGGAAGCGGGCATCGCCGCGACGATCAAGACCGATCTCGCCGCCGGCTTCGGCCTGCAGTCGTTCGTGCCGCATCCGGACGTGACCGCGTCGGAGCTGACCCGGCCGGCCCCGGACGAACCGAGTCAAAAAATGGAATTCAGCATCAAGACCGTCGACATTCCGGATCCGGCCGATCCGACCAAGACGATCAAGGAAACGCGCTTCCAGGTCGACAACAATCCCTATGATCCGAAGACCGCGCGCACGCTCGTGCTCGGACGCAGCGAAGAATGGCTGCTCACGTCGATCTCGGGCTCACACCCGTTCCATATCCACGTGAACCCGTTCCAGATCGATCGCATCCTCGATGCGAACGACAAGGACGTCAGCGTGCCCGGCAGCGGCGACACCTCGTATGACGGTCTCAAGGGCACCTGGAAGGACACGCTCTGGGTCAAGAACGGATTCAGGCTCTACGTGCGCACGCGCTACGAGCGCTACATCGGCGAGTACGTGCTGCATTGCCACATCCTCGACCACGAGGACCAGGGCATGATGCAGAACGTGCGCGTGGTCCTGTCGGACGGCAAGGGCGGCGGGGTTTACGGGCATCACTGAGGAACGGGCGGGAGCGAGCGAGAATCGAGTGACGGGAGATCGTGGCTGGATTTCCGGCGCTCGTCCGTAGTTCCAGCGCTCCTCCGGCCGCGATGTGGAAAAGAGCGTAGGAGTGAGAAACGAGCGAGAGCGCAGGTCCTCTCGTTTCTCACTCCTCATCCCTCTTTCCTGCTCACCGCACCGCCACGGCCTTCTGCACGATCACCTCGACGCGGCGATTCTGCAGGCGGCCGCTCGTCGAGTTGTTGTCGGCGACCGGGAAGTCCGGACCCATGCCGCGCACGGTGATGCGGGCGGGCGACACGCCGTGGCTCACGAGATAGGCCTGCACCGACTGCGCACGGCGCAGCGACAGGTCGACGTTGTAGTTGCGCGAGCCGGTCGCGTCGGTGTGGCCTTCGATCGCCACGACGCCGCGGTTGTCGCTGCGCAGCGCGTCGGCGAGCTGGTCGAGGCTGCGCGTCGCGCCGGGCTTGAGTTCCGCGCGGTCGGTCTCGAACAGCACGTCGCCGAGCGTCACGACCGTGCCGCGTTCGGTTTCCCTGGCCTGCAGCTCGGCGAGCTGGGCGCGTGCCGACTCGGCGTCGAGACGCGCCTCGGTCGCCGCGAGGCGTTCCTGATCGGCGCGCATCTGCGCTTCGCGTGCTGCGGCCGCAGCGTCGTTCGCGTCGGCGCGCGCGATTGCGAGGTCGCGCGAGCGCGCTTCGGCCAGCAGCTGTTCGCGCTCGCGGCCGAGGTTCTGCGCATGCTGTTCGGCGAAGCGCGCCAGCCCTTCGGCTTCGGCGGTCTTCACGAGGCGGTCGGCCACGTAGACGCCGTGATCGAACAGTTCACGATCGAGATGGCGGCCATCGCGCGCGAGCGTGGCGACGGCGTCGTCGGCCTTGGCCAGTTCGGCACTCGCGGTCGAGGCGATGCGCTGGTCGCCGTGCAGGCGCTGCAGCTCGGACTGCAGGCGCATCACTTCCGGCGCAGGACCGCGCGGCGTGCTCGCGCAGGCGCCGAGCGCGGCCGCAAGGGAAAAGGCAAGAATTGCATTACGGAACTTCATGGTCAGCCTCCTGCGCGGCCGAGCTCGGCGCGCAGCGTGCGCACGGCCGCCTCGACTTCCTCGGTGGTCGCTTCGGCGCGGGCCTGACGGCTGCGCGCTTCGGCGAGATTGGCGTCGGCGCTGGTCTTTTCCGACGCGAGCATGCTTTCGGTCCAGTCGCGATCGCTGGCGAGACCCTGCGCATGCGCCATGCCGCTGCGCGCATTGGTCAGGTCTTCCATCGCGTACTGCGCGGCGCCGGCGCGTTCGGCCGCTTCCAGCGCGCTCTGCGCCGCGGTCATCGCGAGTTCGGCGTCGTGGCGGTTCGCCGCTCCGGCGATGCCGGGCAGGGCGAGCGCGACGCTGAGTATCACAGCCTGTAGTTTCATGACGGGGCTCCTGGTTTCGGGCGCCTTACCAGCGCTCGTATTCGCGTTGCGACACGCGCATGTCGCGATTCCTGTCGGCGAACTCGAAATCGTTCGCGAGTATTTCGAAGCCGCTGGCCTCGCGTTCGTCGATGACGCCGTCGCCGTTGCCGTCGAGCGCCGCAAACGCGGGCTTGGTCTGTGCCGGCTTCGCGGCCGGCTGGCCGTAGCGCAGGATGGTGTCGCCGCGCGGATCCGAATAGCGGATCTCGCGCAGGTTGTCCGACGTGCCCTGCGCCGACGCGACGGCGGCCGCGCCGCACAGTGCGATAGCGATCAGTGCTTTCATTGCTTCACCTCTCGGCCGGTGTTGTCAGCGAATCTTGGCGCGCAGCTCGCGCCCGAGCTCGGCCAGCGCGTGCACCGCTTCGTTGAAGCGCGGCGAGACCTCCTTGGCGATGCGCGGCAGCACCTTGGACTTGCCGTTGGACGCCATGACGGCCTTGCGCACGGCGGCGATGCCGACGCCGACCGCGACCGCGAGCGGCACGAGGACCTTGGGCGATTTCAGCGTCTTGGCCGTGCGCGCGATGACCGCGCGGCGTGGGGTGATTTCCGTCGACTTCTTCGCCGCGACGGAGACGCTCGCGCCGTTGGCGGACTTGCGCGCGCTCTTGCGCGCCGTGGCGGACTTCGTGGCGTTCTTCGCGGCCGCGGTTCCGTTGGACACTGTCTTTCGCACCATGACCCGACTCCTTTGCGATGGTCGAGCTGACACGACAGCTTTCGTGCCAGCGCGAAGGCGCTTCCAAGTCACTGGGCGTGCAACAGATTTTTCGCAGCCGGGCACGGCGTTTTCAGGCAGAACGCCTTGCCCTGCGGGGTGCCCGTGCAGGCTGCCCGGCGCGGTTCACGGCGTGGCGGCGAAGGTGCGGCCGAGCTGGACCTTGCGCCGCAGCGTCTCGCTGCCGCGCGCGAGGTTGAGCTCGACGGTGCGGCCCATGTGCTCGCGCAGCAGCGATTGAAATTCGACGCGATCCTTCACCGGTGAGGCGTCGAGCGCCGTGACGATGTCGCCGGCGCGCAGGTTTGCGCGCGAGGCCGGACTGTCGCCGACGATCTCGCCGAGGCGCACGCCGCCGGCGGGAAACGACGTGCGTTCGGTCGCATTCAGATCGCGGAACGTCGCGCCGAACACGAGTCTGACGCGCACGAAATACGCCGCGGCCAGCCCGCCGGTGTCGGGCACGACGTACCAGCGCACCGTGTCGGCCCCGATCGCGCGCGCCTGTTCGGCGATCCAGCGGCGCGCGTCGTCGTCGTCGCGGCGGTGGCGGCTGTTGCCGATCAGCACGAAGGCCTGCGGCGTCAGCAGTTCCTGATCGGCCGCGGGCGTGCGGCCGGGCAGTACCGGCGTCTGCTCGGGCGGTGCGCCGGCGCGCAGCGGATCGATGACCGACGCGTCGCGGCCTGCGACCGGTTCGTAGCGGTTGTCCGCATCGGCGCGCAGCCCGGGCGTCTCGGGTTCGCGTACGAACGACGAGGTGGCACAGCCGCCGAGCGCGGCGCAGGCAAGCAGCAGGACGAAGCGGAAGGTCATGAGGTTCTCGCGAAAACGGACAGACGCGAGCATGCCCGTTCCGGCGTTAGCCGCGCGTTGAACGCCGCCACGGTCCGGGCAGGCGGATTGCGTCCGCGTCGGGCGATCTCCGGCGTCTATATACTTCGGCGGTTTCCGCGAAAGACTTTCCGTATGAGCGCTCATTTGCGCGGCGTGCTCTGCATGCTCGCGGCCGTCGCGACGTTCGCCCTGATGGACACGGGCATGAAGCTGCTCGCGGCACACTATCCGGCCACCCAGGTCGCCGCGCTGCGCGGTCTCGCCTCGTGGCCGTTCGTGGTGTTCTGGGTGCTGCTCGACGGCGGGCCGCGCCAGCTCGTGCGCGTGCGCTGGAGCCTGCATCTGCTGCGCGGCGCGCTCGCCGTGCTGATGCTCGCGGCGTTCGCCTATGCGTTGAAGCGCCTGCCGCTCGCGGAAGCGTATTCGCTGTTCTTCGTCGCCCCCTTGCTCGTGACCGCGCTCGCGGTGCCGCTGCTCGGCGAACACGTGGGCTGGCGCCGCTGGACCGCGATCGGCGTCGGCCTCGTCGGCACGCTCGTGATCCTGCGGCCGAGCGGGCAGGGCATGCTGTCGCTGAGCGGCGTCGCGGTACTCGTCTCCGCGCTCGCCTATGCGATCAGCGCGGTCAGCGTGCGCCTGCTCGGCAAAACCGACACGACGCAGGCCATGGTGTTCTGGATGCTGACGCTGCTGGCGATCTTCGCGACGATCATCGCCTGGCCCGAATGGCGCAGCCTGCGCGGCGAGGACATCGGGCTGCTCGCCGGCGTGGGCTTGAGCGGCGCGATCGGCCAGTACTGCGTGACCGAAGCCTTCCGCAACACGCCCGCGGCGATCGTCGCGCCGCTCGAATACACCGCGCTGCTCTGGGCGCTGCTGATCGACTGGACGCTGTGGCGCACGTTTCCCGACACTGTCACCTTCGTCGGCGCGGGCATCATCGTCGCGAGCGGGCTCTATCTGATGCGCCACGAGAAACCGTAGGTCGGGTTGAGCCGCAGGCGAAGCCCGACATCGAGAT
>CAMLLF010000403.1 GCA_946480705.1 uncultured Lysobacteraceae bacterium
GTAGAAGTACCAGTCGTGCTGCAGGCGCCAGTCGAGCACGGCGATCAGCTCCGCATGGCCGGCGAGCGCGTCGATCAGGCGCTGTTCGCGCGCGGCGAGTTCGGCGCGCAGCGTCGTGTCGATCTGGCCGACGTAGGGAATGTCGCGCACCTGCGAGACGATCACGAGCCGCGGCGGCAGGCCGGCCGGTGCCGCGTAGTCGTCGCGGAACTCCCAGACGATCGGCAGCTCGTCGCGCTCGGACTCGGCGCGCAGCCAGGTGCCGCGCCGCGCGCCGCCGCGCGACGGGTCGTCGGCCGATGCCGGCGCGGCCTCCGCGGAAGCGGCGGCCGGCGGTGCAGCGGCGGTTTGCGCCGGCGCCGTGGACGGCGCGCAGCCGGCCAGTCCTGCGAGTGTCGCCAGCAACAGCGCAGCGCGCGCGTTCATGCGGCGAGATCGAACAGCGACGGGGTCGCGGCCGCGTCGCCGGCGCCGGGCAGTCCCTCCAGGCCCGGGCAGTCGAGCTGCGCCTGCGCAACGATGCCGGCGGCAAGATTTTTCAACATCTCCACGTTTTCACGAATGCGCGCGCGCACGCCGTCGTCGTCGAGCGGGTCGTGCAGCGTGCGGTTGAGTTCGTGGAACCATGGCAGCTCGCCCTGGTCGAGGAACGTGGCCGGATTCGTCGGCGGGTTCAGCGCCATCCAGCGGCGGAAGAACAACTGCATCTCGACGTTGAGCGCGCGCACCGATTCGAGTTCGGCCTTGAGGTCGCTGAACAGGCGCAGGTCGGTCAGGCGGTCCTGGAACACGATCTGGCAGAGCACGCCCCAGTAGTAGGCGTAGTCCCAGATGACCTTCGTCGACATGACCTCGGCGTCGCCGAACAGCGGGTACTGGTCGCGGTACAGGGTCAGCGTCGATTCGTAGAACGAGAAATAGATCTGCTGGTAGATCTTCGCGTAGGGGCCGACCGGATCGCCCTTGCGGTCGTGCTCGATCAGCGCGCAGACATAGCTGTTGGACATGCCGATGAAGTCGCTGCCCGGCGAATAGAACGGATCGAGGAACACGCCGGCCTCGCCGGTGATCGCCCAGCGGTCGCCCGAATACACCTGCTTGCAGCCGTGCGAGAAGCCGCGCAGAAATTTGAAGTCGAGCAGCTTGTCGCGGCGCTTGTCGCATTCGCGCCAGACCAGCGGCTGGAATTCCTTGAGCCACGCCATCGCCTTCTCGAACGTGTTCATGGTTTCGAGCGGATGCATCTTCGCGTCGCAGACGATGCCGACCGAATGCGCGCCGGAGCCCAGCGGAATCAGCCAGACCCAATAGCCCGGGCCGCAGAGATGGTTCGTCGAGCGCCAGCGCTCGGGCGGCGAGCATTCGAGCCGCCAGCGCTCGTCGTTGCACCACTGGTCGATTTCGAGCTTGTCGTCGATGCGGAACCAGACCGAGTTCGCGTCGTGGCCGTTCGCCTCGGCGAGATCGAACTTGCGCTTGAGGATGTTCGCGCGGCCCGCGGCGTCGACGACCCAGCGCGCCTTCGCGACATGCCGCGCGCCATCGTAGTCGTAGCTGACGGTGTGGTCGTCGTTGCCGCTCGCGATGTCGACCGTGCGCACGACCGCGCCGTCGAGGAAGTCGATACCCTTGCGGCGCACTTCCTCGCCGAGATGATTTTCGAGGATGCCGCGATCGAGCTGGTAGGTCGGACGCGGCAGCACCTGGCGCACGCCGAGCTCGGTGACGGCCGGCAGATCCTCGCGGCCTTCCGAATAGAAGAAGCGAAAACCGAACTTGTAGATGTGCTGGGTATGCAGATGCTCGCGCAGGCCGATGACCGTGTCGAAATAATGCGCGCCGATCTCGACGCTCGATTCGCCGACCTTGTGCGCGGCGGGCGGCAGCGGGTGGTTGCGCCGCTCGAGCACGCGCACGGCGATGCCCGGGAATCGCTGGTGCAGTTGCAGCGCGAGGCAGAGCCCCGCCAGGCCGCCGCCGAGAATCACCACGTCGTGTCGCGTTTCGCTCATCGTCCCGTCCTTGCTGCCGAATGTCGTCATGCTGCCGGTCGGCCGGCAGGCCATCTTACCCGGCCGTTCGACCGATGCCGCCCTGAAAAAGCACGTTGCTCCGCCAACCCGTGCCGGCCGTCAGACCGACTGCGGCTTGCCGCCGGCTGCGGCCGCGACGGCGCATTCGCGGCGCATCAGCAGGCCGAGCAGCGGCGAGGTCATCAGCGTGGTCACGACGGCCATGAGCATCAGCATCGTGAAGAGTTCCTTGCCGATCACGCCGACGTCGAGGCCGACCTTGAGCACGATCAGTTCCATGAGGCCGCGCGTGTTCATGAGCGCGCCGAGCGCGCAGGCGTCGCGCCAGTTCATGCCGCACAGGCGCGCGCCGGCCGCGCCGCCGAGCATCTTGCCGGCGACGGCGAGCAGCAGGATCGCGGCCATCGCCGACAGGCCCATGCCGGTGAACGCGTCGGCGCTGGTGTTGAGCCCGGCGAGCGCGAAGAACACCGGCATCAGCACGATCACGGCCACGTGCTCTAGACGTTCGACGAGCGTGTCGAGCAGGCGCTCGTCGCGCGGCAGGCAGACGCCGAACAGGAATGCGCCGAACACCTCGTGCAGCTGCAGCCACTGGGTCAGCGCGGCGAACGCGAACGTGACGATCAGCAGGAGCGCGAGCACGGATCCTTCGGGCCGGCCGCCCGCGGCGTGGCGGTGCAGCAGCGCGCCGATCGCCGGGCGCACGAGCGCGAATGCGACGATGCCGAGCACGACGAGCCCGGCCACCGTGCGCGCGAATCCGACCCAGCCGCCGTCAGCGACGATCAGCGCGACGACGAGCGCGAGCAGCATCCAGGCGAACACGTCGGCGACCGCGGCCGAGGTCAGGCCGAGTACGCCGACCGGCGTGTTCGCGAGCCCCTTGTCCTTGAGGATGCGCGCCATGACCGGAAACGCGGTGATCGCCATGGCCGTGGCGACGAACAAGGCGAACGGCAGGAAGCCGACGCCCGGCGGCGCGAGTTCCGGATGCAGCCACGGCGCGATCGCGAAGCCGAGCGCGAACGGCAGCAGCATCGCGAGCCCGCCGACGCGGATCGACGCCGACATCTGCGCGCGCAGCCCGGTCGGCAGACGCAGTTCGGCACCGACGATGAACATGAACAGCACGAGCCCGATCTGGCTGATGCCGGTCAGCGCCGGCAGGCTCTGCGGCGGAAACAACTGCGCGTGCAGGCCCGGCACGAGTTGGCCGAGCGCGATCGGCCCGAGTGCCAGGCCCGCGATCATCTCGCCGATCACCGGCGGCTGGCCGATGCGGCCGAGCACGAGCGACAGCAGTCGCGCCGTACCGAGTATCACGACGAGCTGCAGCAGCAGCAGCGAATGACTCACTCTCAAGCCCTCCCGGCGGCGCCGGCGGGTTCCGGCGGAACGCGAAACCGCGTGCCGTCGGGATCGATCACGTCGATCGGCGTGGCGCGCGCGATCCTGTACGTACGCACTACCGAGCCGACTTCTACCACGCGGCCGAACACGTGCGAGGTGATCCGGCAGAAATCCCGCAGCGGCTTGAAATGGCTGCGGCGGAATTCGCCCGCATAGCGCACCTCGATCGGCACCGCGGCGACGCGCGTGCCGAGCCGGCGCGCGGCTTCGATGAGAATGTCGGCCTCGAACACGAAACCCTGCGGCGCGACGTCGACCGCGAGCCGCACGACTTCGCGCGGATACCAGCGCTGTCCGCTCTGCGAATCGACGAGGCGCTGGCCGACGGCCCAGGCGATGCCCCAGTCGGCGATGTCGTTCGCGACGCGGCGGATCTTCGGCTGTTTCTCGCGGCCGATCAGGCGCGCACCGACGACGATGTGATTCGGCAGGCCCGCAGCGACGCGCAGGAGGCGCGGGATGTCGCCGTAGAAGTGCTGGCCGTCGCCGTCCATCGTGACGACGCCGTCGACGTCGAGTTCGAGCGCGCGGCGAAAGCCCGCGCGCAGCGCGTTGCCCTTGCCGCCCGGACGCTCGTGGCGGATCAGTTCGATCGGCAGGCCGGCCAGCGCGGCGACCGTGCCGTCGCTGGAGCCGTCGTCGACGACGATCACGTGCGGGCTGTACTGCAACGCACCTTCGACGATCGCGCGGATCGCGCGCTCTTCGTTGAGACAGGGAATCAGCACGGCGGCACGCAGGTTCATGGCGCGAACTCCGCCCGCAGGGTCAGCTGCGGCCCGGCGCCGATATGCAGCGTGCGCGGCGCGTTCGCTGCGAGTGCCTGCAGCAGCGCGAGGCCGTCGGCACTGGCGTTCTGCGCGCGCAGCGCCCGCGCCCAGTCGGCATCCACGGCGTCGCGGGCGGCGCCGTCGGCGGCGCGCCGCAGCGCGAGCCGCATGCCCGGTGCCGAATCGGGCGGCGCGAGCACGAAGGCCAGCGCGAACGCACGGTCGAACGGTACGGCCGAATGCAGCGGACCCGGCGCGGCGACGTCGTAGGCCGCGAACAGCACGGGGGCGCCGCTGTCGGCCACCTGGATCGCGGCTTCGAGCAGGCCGGCACCGACGCTGTCGGTCCAGGCGGACAATGCGGTCGCCGGCTCGCGGCAACCCGTCGCGATGCTCCAGTAGCCGGCCGCCGCGTTGTGTACGGAATTGTGGAATTTTGTCGGCGACAGCTCGCGCGGCGTCGCCGCGACCGCCGG
>CAMLLF010000404.1 GCA_946480705.1 uncultured Lysobacteraceae bacterium
CGATCTGCCGACCGGCACCTGCGGCGACCAGGGTGCCGTGCCGAAGGATCAGCGCCTCGCGAACACGCCGCGCTGGACCACCGCCAGCGAGGTCGACAACTTCGGCTACGACGTCTTCCGCGGCGATCTCGAAGAAGGTCCGTTCACGAAGCTCAACGCCGATCCGATCCTCGGCGCCGGCACGACCGACGAGACCAAGAAGTACGAGTACCGCGACGACACCATCGATCCCTGCCGCGAATACTGGTACTACGTCGAATCGATCGACACCAAGGGCGCGCGCGAGAAGTTCACGCCGGTGTTCAAGGCCGCCGCCAAGCGCCGCGCGGCCGACCCGGCGGCGCCGCAGGCCAAGTAAGCCATGCAGCAAGAGCAGGACGCGCGGGCGCGCCGGCGCATCCTGCTTTTTTGTTTTGTCGCTTTGTTCCTGCTGTACTACGCCGGCCCGAAGTTGCTGGTCGGCGACGAGGCGGCCTACCTCGCCTGGGCGCGCGGCATGGCCGGACTCGGCCCGCCCGTCGCCGATGCCGGCTGGTGGCCGCCGCTGCAGGCCTGGCTGCTCGCCGGCTCGCTGCGCGTCTTCGGCGACACGCTCGTGCCGATGCAATTGCTGCAGACCGCGCTGCTGCTCGGTGCCGCCGCTTTCCTGCGCGCGCTCTGGCGCCGCTGCGACGGCCGCATGCGTGCGGCCAATCTTGCTGCAGCGCTGTTCGTGCTGAATCCGTCGAACATGGCCTACGCGCACTGGCTCTGGCCCGAACCCGTGCACCTGTTCCTGCTGTTCGCGGCGCTGTACCTGGTGCTGCGCGCACGCGAGGCGCTCGGCGGCGTCGCGCTCGGCGGCGCGCTGCTCGCGAAAAGCCTGCTGAGCCTGTTCTGGCCGCTGTTCGCGCTGTTGCTGCTGCGCGGCCGGCGCGTCCGCGGTGCGCTCGCGCTCGTCATCGGCGTCGCGGTGGTCACGGCCGTGCCGCTGTACCAGGGCTGGCAGCGCACCGGACGGCCGCTGATCGCCGACAGCTCGGCGTTCAATCTCGTCGGCGGCCTCAGCGAGCGCTGGCGCAGCGACTATGTCGGCGACAGCGTCGCCGCACTCGCGCACGATTACTTCTCAAGCGCGGCCACGCCGATCGAACGCAACGCGATCTATCGCGCGCGCGCCGAAGCCATGCTGCGCGAGCAGGGCCTGCTCGCGACGCTGGAAGCGCAGTTCGGCCGCCAGTATTTCCGGCTGTTCAGCGCGAAGACGACACTGCTGTCGCAACTGCCCGGTCCGGCCTGCGCCGGTCATCTCGGCAGCTATCGCAACGCACCGCCGTGGCTCGCCCAGGTGCTGGCCGCGGTCTCGTCGGCTTTGCGGTCGGACTCGCGTTCTGGCGCCGCTGGCGCGAGCCGCTCGTGCTCTGGAGCGCGCTGTTCTTCGTCTATCAGCTCGGGCTGTATCTGCTGCTGCACGTGAAGGCGCGCTTCCTGCTGCCGATGATGCCGTTCCTCTGCGCGTTCGCCGGCAGCGCGATCGCGAGCCTGCGCCGGCCCGATGCCGCGGCGGCGGTCCATCTGCACGGCGGCGCGCGCTGGCTCATCGCGGCGGGACTCTCGGCCGTGCTGCTGATGCTCGCGCTGCTCGGGCCCTGGTTCGACCGCAGCTGCGGATGACCCGCGCGGAGACCGCATGAATCGCGAAACCGAACTCGAACTGCGTCTCGCCGAGGCGCGCCACACCGAAACCGAACTGCGCCGCGTCATCGACATCGTCCTTGCCGAAGGCGACGCGGTGTTCGCAAGCCGCAGCTGGCGCATCGGGCGCGCGCTGACGCGTGCGGTCGAACGCGTGCAGCGGCTGTTCGGCCGCGCGGTGCCGCCGGCACAGGACGCCGCGCACTGGCGCGGCATCGTCGCCGCGCACGACGACGCGCTCGCGCGCCGCCGAGCCTTGCTCGAACGGCTCTGCGCCGACGGCGCGCGCGAAGACCTCGACGCGGTGCTCGCCGAACTCTGGCGCGGCGTCGGCGCGGAGCGCAGCGTCGCACCGTGACGCCGACGCCGATCAGCCTGGTGCTGCTGGCCTGGAACCGCTGGGACCTGACCGCGCGCGCGCTCGACAGCCTGCTCGCGACGGAACTGGACGGCAGCGAGATCCTCGTCGTCGACAACGGTTCTACCGACGCCACGCCGCAGGCGCTGGACGCCTACGCCGGTCGCGTGCGCGTGCTGCGGCTGCCGGACAATCTCGGCTTCGTGCGCGGCAACAACGCCGGCATCGCGGCGGCGCAGCCCGGCAGCGACCTCGTGCTGCTCAACAACGACCTCGTGTTCACGCAGCGCGACTGGCTGGTGCGCCTGCGCGCCTGCACCGCGGAACACGCCGATACCGGCATCGTCGGCTGCCGGCTCGTCGACGCGCACGGGCGTCTGCTGCACGCGGGCACGCGCGTGCTGCCCGACGACGGCATCGGCGTGCAGACGCCGTCGGGCCGCATCGAGCGCGACGTCGGCCAGTACACCGACACCGACCGCATCGTCGAAGGCGTCGTGTTCGCGGCCGTGTACATCAGGCGTGCGGTCGTCGATGCGATCGGTCCGCTGCACAGCGATTACCTGACCTACGGCGAGGACAGCGACTACTGCCTGCGCGCGCGCGCCGCGGGCTGGCGCACGCGGCTCTGCGGCGGCGTGACCTTGCGCCACGACCAGCACGGCTCGACCGCGGACGACGCGCCGGCGCGCGCGCGGCTCGTCGCGCAGGGACGCGCGACGTTCGCGCGGCATTGGGCGGCGACGCTCGCCGCGCAGTACGAACGCGAGCTGCAATGGGTCGGCGCGCTGGATGTCCCGGCGTCGCTCGCCCTCTGGCAGCGGCCGTTCGCGCGCGCGCTCGACGCGGCCGGTCTGCGCCTGAGCTATCGCTCGCTGTATGCGCCGGTGCTGCCCGAGGCCATCGCCGAAAGCGGCGACAGCCGCGATCACCTGCTGAACACGCTGCGCCGGCGCGCGCGCGACGCGTCGCCGGACACGGTGCTCTGCGCCGGCGATCCGCGGCTTTGGCCGCGCGTCGCCGCGCGGCGGCGCATCGGTTTTCTGGATTTCGAGACGATTCCCGAAAGCGACGCGGCCGCGGCGGTCCGCGCGATGGACGAGCTCTGGGTGCCGAGCGCCTGGCACCGCGATGCGCTGCGCGAGGCGGGCTTCGGCGACGCGGTCGCGATGCCGTGGATCGTCGATCCGGCCTATGCGCATCCGATGCTGCGCGCGCCGCGCAATCCGCACGGCGAACGCGTCGTGCTGTGCTGCGCGCGCTGGGACGAGGTCGACGCGCCGTGGCACCTGCTCGAGGCATGGACGCGCGGACTGCGCCGCGACGAACCCGTGCGCCTGCTGCTTTGCGTCGACGCGCTCGGTCATGATCTGGCCGCCGCGACGCGCGCGCTGCGGCTCGATCCGCACGGCGGCCGTTACAGCGTGCTGCCGCGGCCCGTCGTCGATGAGGAACAGCAGCACGCGCTGTTCGCTGCGGCCGACGTCGTGATCTGTACGAGCCGCAGCCGCAGCCGCTGCTGGCCGCTGCTGCAGGCAATCGCGACGGGCCGGCCGCTGGTTGCGACCGCGCGTGGCGCGCGTGCGGAAGTGCTGCGGAACTACGGGGCGGCGCCGGTGGATGACGGCGACGACGGCGGTATCGCCGGTCGCGTCGTCGATGCGTTGCGCGGCGTGCTCGCCGATCTGCCGGCGGCGCAGGCGCGCGCCGCGGCGGGCAGCACACGACTGCGCGACGAAGCACTGCGCGGCGTCACGGCCGCACGTGCGCTCGAACGCCTGCGCGCGCCGCTGCCGCCGCCGGCGGTGCGCGAACGCCCGACGCGCAGCGCGCACGGGCTCGTCGTGCTCGGCATGCATCGCTCGGGCACGTCCTGCGTCGCCGGCCTGCTGCAACTGTTCGGCGCCTATGCGGGCGAGCCCGGTTCGTTCCTGCGCAATCCCGGCGAGAATCCGCGCGGGTTCGTCGAACGCGGCGACCTGCACCTCGCGTGCGTCGCCGCGCTGCGCCGGCGCGGCGGCGACTGGTCGTCGCCGCTGGGTTGGGACGAGGACGCCGTGCCCGCGGCGCGCGCGCAGTGGCGGGCCGACTGGCGGCCGATCGCGGCGGCGCTCGCGGCGCAGGCGCCGTGGCTCATCAAGGAACCGCGGCTCTGTCTGTTGTTCGGGGAGATCGCTGACTTGATCGCGCAGCCGGTGTTCGTGCATGTCGTGCGCGCGCCGACGCCGGTCGCGGCGTCGGTGCAGCGGCGCGACGGCCTGGCGCCGGCGCACGCACTCGCGCTCTGGGAGTGCTACAACCACGCAGCGGCGGCATCGGCCGAACGCGGTCCGCGTATCGTCGTCGACTACCATTGCCTGCTGCAGCGGCCGCGCGAACAGGTGCGGCGGCTGTACGACCGGCTGCGGGACTTCGGCGTGCAGTGCCTGCGTCTTCCCGACGACGAGGAAATCGCCGCCTGGATCGGCGCCGATCTCGCGCGCGAACGCCACGCCCGCGCACCGCAGCCGACGGCGACGCAGCAGGCGCTGTGGTCGGCGCTGCAGCAGCGCGCCGCGGATGCCGCGGTAGAACTGCCGGCGTTGTCGGCCGACAGTGCGGCGCTGCTCGCGCAGGTCGGCCGCGAACACCGCGCGCGCATGCGCGCCGAACAGGAATC
>CAMLLF010000405.1 GCA_946480705.1 uncultured Lysobacteraceae bacterium
ACCGCGTCGCGCTGGCGCTGCGCCGCGGCGGGCGTCTGCGCGAACAGCATCGCGAGATCTTCATCCGTCGCGGCGACGGCATGGTCGACCGCCGCACGACGCGACGCGATGCGCGCGGCGATCGCGGTCTCGTCGGCGAAATTGCGCCACAGCGCGAAGCGGCCGTCGGCATCGATGACGAACGGCGTCGTCGCGCGGCCGTCGCCGACCAGCGGCTCGCGACGCAGCGCGTCGATGTCCTCGTCCGCCGGCGCCGGCATGCCGTGGCGGCCGGCGTCGTCGCCGCGCAGCGGCAGCGCCGCGTCGCCGAGGCCGTCGGCATAGCTGGCCCAGGCCGCGGCCGCGGCGAGCCGCGCGGAGCCGTTGTGCACAGTTACCCAATGAAACACCGCGCGATCGAGCGCGCGCCAGAGCGCAGGCAGCTCGGTCTCGTCGCGCAGCAGCGTGTAGCGGCTCATGCGCGGCCCCCGAGCGCGGCGTCGACCGCATCGATCAGCGCGTCGTCGAAGCGGCGGCGCCAGACGCCGGCGCCGGGCGCGAGCCCGCAGGCGCGCACGAACAGATAGACCGCGTCGCCGAGATGCCGCGCGCGTTCGTAGCGCGGCAGCCGCTGGCGCAGGTAGCGATCGAGCGCAACCGTGTAGAGCAGCGCCTGGAAACCGTAGCGATGTTCGTCCATCGCGTGCGCGAGCCGCGCCGGCGCGTAGTCGGCCGGCGAATCGCCGAGATAGTTGGTCTTGTAGTCCAGCACGTGGAAGCGGCCGTCGTGTTCGACGATCAGGTCGATCTTGCCGCTCATGAGACCGCTCAGCGTCGCCGCCGGCAGTTCGGCCGGCAGCAGCGCGGCGGCGCCGTGGCGCGCGCAGGCTTCGCGCAGCGCCTGCGGCGTCACCGCGTCGAGCACGAACTGGAACGCCATTTCGGCACGCTGCCGCGACGGCGCGATCGTCTGCAGGCTCGCGCCGTCGAACAGCGGCAGCGCGATCGTGCGCTCGATCACTGCGGCGATGGCTGCAACCGCCGCGGCGTCGCCGATCGGCATCGTGCGCACGGCGTATTCGCGCAGGCCTTCGGCGACGAGGGCGGACTGCGCAGCGACCGGCACGGACTGATCGCGACGCTCGAACGCGTAGTGCACGGCGTTGCCGAAATCCGGACCGCGCAGCGGCGCGAGTGCGGCGATGCGCGGATCGGCCGCGTCGGCGGGTTCGTCGGGCAGCAGCGCGAGCGCGGCGTCGCGCGCCGCGTTTTCGTCGTCGGCCGCGGTTTCTTCCTGATCGGCGCGGCGGCGCATCGCAACCAGCGCGGTGAAGCTGTAGGTGTGCTCGAGCAGGGGCCAGGCCGGTTCGCGGCGCGCCGCGAGCGCGACCGCATCGGGCGCGGCCTCGCGGTAATGCGTGTCGGGCCAGGTCCAGTCGCCCTCGGACCAGGCCACGTGCGCGGCGAAGTCCGGCGCATTCGCGCGCTGCAGTCGCGCCAGCGTCGCATCGAGCGCCGAGCGGTCCGGATCGGTCAGCGCTGCGGCGCCGCGACTTGCATCGCGCGGCCGCTGCGGCGGCAGCGCGTAGACGTGACACGCGTACTGCGCGCGCGTCAGCGCGACGTAGAGCACGCGGAAACGTTCCTCCTGGTCTTCCTCGCGCGCCTGGACCAGCGCTTGCGCATGACCGTCGACGAGTGCGGCGACGCGATGGCCGGTCGCCGCGTCGTAGACCAGCGGCAATTGCGGCGGCTTGCCGGCGTGGTCCCACATCAGCGGCAGGAACACGATCGGAAACTCGAGCCCCTTGCTCGCATGCAGCGTCAGCAGCCGCACGCGGCGCGCGTCGGATTCGAGACGCAGCTGCCGGTCGTCGGCCGCTTCGCCGGCCTCGCCCCCGTCGCGCTGCTGCGCGAACCAGGCCAGCAATTGTTCGGCGCCGCCGACGATCTCGCCCTGCGCCTGCAGCAGTTCGCCGAGATGGCGCAGATCGGTCAGCGCGCGTTCGCGCTCGTGCAGGCGCGGCAGCTGTGCGGCGAGATCGCCCGACAGCGCGAGCACGACGCCGAGCACGCCGTGCCGCTGCCATTCGCGAAGCAGCGACGCGCAGCGCGCGCGTTCGCGCTGCCAGGCTTCGGCGTCGTCGCGCAGCGCGGCCAGATCGGCGAGCCGGCGGCCGCCGAAACGCGTCGCCAGCGCGGCGCGCAGCGCCGCATCGTCGCCGAGGCGATGCACGGCATACAGCACGAGCTGCAGTTCGCGCGCGAGGTCGGTGTCGAACACGCTGCGCTTGCCGGCGCCGACGCAGGGCACGCCGCGCGCGAGCAGCAGTTCGCGCAGGCGCTCGATGTGCTGGTTCTTCGGCACGAGTACGGCGATGTCGCCGGGCTGCAACGCGTCCGCGCCGATCCGCGCGCCCGATTGCAGCAGCGTCGCGATCTGTCTCGCGCATGCATCGAGCGCGCGTTCGCGGCGTTCGTCCACCGCGAGCGGATCCTCGCCGGTGTAGTAGTGAACCGTCAGCAGGCGATCGACCGGTCGGCCGTCGGCATCGACGTAGGCATCCGCGCGCCCGGCCGAATGCACGGGTTCGTAGCGGATCGGATGCGCGGGATCCACCGACAGCACCGGCCCGGCCGCGGCATACCAGGCATTGAGCGCGGCGACGTAGGCCTGCGCCGAGCGCCGGTTCGTCGCGAGCGTCAGCACTTCGTCGGCGCTCGCCGCGGCGTCGAGGTAGGTGTGGATGTCGCCGCCGCGAAAGCGATAGATGGCCTGCTTCGGATCGCCGATCATGACGAGCCGGCCGCAAGCGTGGCCCTCGGCGTCGCGATAGATGGCGTCGAGGATCTGGTACTGCAGCGCGTCGGTGTCCTGGAATTCGTCGACGAGCGCGACCGGCCACTGCGCGCGCAGCCGTGCCGCGAGCGGTGAACCGCGGTCGCGCAGCGCGAGCGCTGCCCCCTCGATCAGCAGGTTGAACGTCACGCGCGCCTCGCGCAGCAGTTGATCGCGGCGCCGCGCGAGCAGTTGCCGGCGATAGCGTTCGAGCGCCGCCGCCTTGTTCACGGCGCCGGCGCGACTGCATCGGCGCAGCGCCGCGAACACGGCGTCGAGCACGCCGCGCACTGTCGGATCGTCGAGAGCGGCCGGCTTGAGCTGCTTGCCGAGCGCCTCGGCATGCCTGAGCACGAGCTCGCCGTCGAACGCGTCGAGCGCGCCGGCTTCGCAGGCCTCGACGAACGCGCGCAGGGCGCCGAGCAGCGCGGCGTTGGAGCGCGCGAAATGCTGCGGCCCTGCGATCAGCGCGCGCGCGCCGTCGAGGAGCGCCTGCCACTGCTCGTCCGTCGGCGGCGGATCGGGCGCCGCGGTGCGCACGCCGACACCGGGCGCGAGCACGGCGCGCAAGGCCTGGCGCAGCGCGTTGCGGCCGGCCTTGACCCAGATCGCATCGCCCTCGTCGAGCGGCGCGTCGCGCTGCATGAGTTCGCGCCAGAGATCGTCGACGAGCAGGTCGAGTACCCCACTCTCGGCGATGATCTCGCCGGCCGCGAACGCGCTGCCGCTCTCGACCGGAAAGTCCGCGAGGATGCGCCGGCACAGGCTGTGCAGCGTGCCGATCGGCGCGAGATCGAGTTCGGCCTGCGCGAGCCGCAGCCGCAGCGCGTCGCGCGCGGCGCACTCGGGTTCGTCCCAGCGCGCGGCGAGCCAGCGCGCATCGTCGCCGGCGTCGGCATCGGCTTCGCCGCGCAGCCGGTCTTCCGCGCGCGACTGCGCCCAGATCAGCCGTGCGCGCAGGCGCTCGCGCAGTTCCTGCGCCGCCGCGTCGGTGAACGTGCTGACGACGATCTGCCGCGGCGTGTATGGCGTCTCGCCGTCGAGCAGCAGGCGCAGATAGAGCACGGCGATCGTCCAAGTCTTGCCGGTGCCGGCGCTCGCTTCGATGAGACTGCGTCCGCCGGGCCGCAGATCGAGTTCGCGCCAGTCGGGAACGCGGCGGCGCTCAGTCATCGCCGTGCTCCGCGTCGACCGTGATCAGCGCGCGCAGCAGATGCGCGTAATCGACGAGTTCGCGGAATGCCGGCGAGCCGGGTTCGAACGCCGTGCCGCTCGCGAACAATCGCTCGTAACCCGGCAGGCGCTCGCATTCGCCGCCCGCGAAATCGCCGCCGAACCAGGCATTCAGCACCTTCGCATCGGACGCTTCGCTGCCGTCGCCGATTGCGGCAGTCCAGCTCGTGCGCGGGAAATACCAGAGCGGCCGCGCCTGCGCGCGCCGATAGATCGCGACGAGGCCGTCGACACGGCGCGCGAGGTCGGCGCGCAGCGCCTGCGCGCGCGCGGGATCGTCCTGCTGTGCGACCTGCAGCGCGAGGCTCCGGGCATCGAGCGACTTCAGCCAGGCCGCATCGCTGCCGCCGCCCGGCAGGCATACCTGCACGCGGCGATGCACGTCGGGCCGCGCGAGCTGCAGCAGCGCCCATTCGAGAAACACCGCAATGCGCCGGCCGAAATCGAAAGCGACCTTGCTGCCGGTCGCAAGATCGAAGATCCAGTCGGCGGTCTCGCCGCGATAGGCGTACGCGAGGTCGCCGTGCAGGCGCGCCGACGGCAGCGGCAGATCGATCGCGAGCGGCAGGCGCTGCGGCGCGCCGTGGCTCAGGAGTTCGGTCTGCGCGGTCTCTTCGAGCAGGCTGCCGAC
>CAMLLF010000406.1 GCA_946480705.1 uncultured Lysobacteraceae bacterium
CTTTCTCGCGGCGGCGAATCTGATCGGCCTTCTGCATCAGGATGCCGAGGCGTGGTTCAAGCAGACGCCTTCCGGAGCGGGCGTCGATCCTGCCCGCATCGACGCGCTGGTTGCCGAACGCAACGCCGCGCGCGCGGCACGCGACTTCGCCCGGGCCGATCAGATCCGTGCCGAACTCTCGGGTATGAACATCACGATCGAAGACAGCGCGCAGGGAACGCGCTGGCGGGTAGGCACGTGAGCGAGACTTCGACTTCCGCGGCCCAAGCCGCGCAGGATGCGATCATCGACGAGTTCTCGTTCTTCGGCGACTGGACCGAGCGTTACCAGTATCTGATCGATCTCGGCCGCAAGCTCGCGCCGTTTCCGGACGAATGGAAGACCGACGCGAACAAGGTTCACGGCTGCCAGTCGCAGGTCTGGCTCGTCGCATCGGGCGATGCGCAGCGCCTCGATTTCGCGGCGACGAGCGACTCGTCGATCGTGACCGGCCTGATCGCGCTGCTGCTGCGCGTCTATTCGGGCCGCTCGGCCGAAGCGATCGCCGCAACCGAACCGCGCTTCGTCGATTCGATAGGTCTCGCCAGGCATCTGTCGCCGACGCGTTCGAACGGGCTCGTCGCGATGCTGCAGACGATCAAGCAGCACGCCCGCGCCGCGCTTTCGACCTAGCTTTCGATCGCGGCAGAATCCCGCATCGATTGCATCAACGAAAAGCCCCGCTCTCGCGGGGCTTTTCGTGATTCTGTCAGTCGCCCATCTGGCGCTGGCGGTGCTCCCAGCGCTCCTGCGCGTCGAGGCACAGCGTCGCGATCGGACGCGCCTCGAGACGTTCGAGGCCGATGTCTTCGTCGGTCTCTTCGCAGTAGCCGTAGCGGCCTTCCTCGATGCGCTTGAGCGCCTTGTCGATCTTCGCGATGAGCTTGCGATAGCGGTCGCGCGTACGCAGTTCCAGCGAATTCTCGGTCTCGCGCGTCGCGCGTTCGGCTTCGTCGCCGATGTCGCGGACTTCCTCGCGCAGGTTGTCGATGGTCTGCTTCGACTCCTCGACGAGCTGATCGCGCCATTCGCGCAGCTTGTTTCGGAAGAACGCGAGGTGCATCGGGTTCATGTATTCCTCGTCCTGCGAGGGACGATAACCCGGCGGCAGATCGATGTTCGTCGTCGCGGCGAGCGCATAGCGTCCGCCTTCCATCGTGATGCCCGCTTCGGAAGCGGTCGGTGCGATGACGCCTTTGCGCGAATTCTTCTTGCTTTCTTCTGTAATCACTTGCTTCGTCGATTTGCTTGAGGGGGCTGGTGTTGCAATCGGTGCGGGCGGTGCGGCCACGGGCGCCGCAGGTGCCGTTGTTTTCGGCGCCGCCGTTTTCGCAACGGCGGGCGCCATCGTAGGTGCTACGTGTTTCACCTTCGAGGAAGCCGGAGCCGGAGCGGGTGCCGATTTCGGTTTGCCCGGCGCGGCGGCCGGCGCACTCGCTTTTACCGGTTTCGACGCGGATTTCGCGACGGCCTTCGGCGCCGGCTTGGCTGCAGGTTTCGCAACGGCCTTCGCTGCGGGCTTGGATGCCGGCTTCGCCGCCTTCGCGACGGGCTTCGCCGTCTTCGCGGGTTTCGCCGCGGGCTTCGCCGTCTTCTTCGCCGAAGGCGCCGGTTTCGCGACCGCCTTCTTCGACGCGGCGCCCGACGCTTTCTTCACCGCCTTGGCGTTCGCCGCAGGCTTCCCCTTGGCGACGACTTTCTTTGTCGTACTACGCGTGCTTTTCGCCATTTCCGTTCACCGTTGTGGCTAGGCGGCGGCGTGTTATAGCCTAAGTCCCCAGCACCGGCAACCGCCGGAAATCTGCGCTCGCGCGCATCGCCAAGTCCTGCGCTTCTCGCCTCCGTGTCCCGGCTAATACTCTATTTGCTTGGCCTGTACAAGCGGTTGCTGAGCCCGTTGTTCGGCGCACGGTGCCGCTACTATCCGAGCTGTTCGCACTATGCGCGCGTCGCCGTCGCGCGACACGGCGCACTGCGCGGAAGTGCGCTCGCCGGCTGGCGCCTGCTTCGCTGCAACCCGTTCAGTGCGGGCGGCTTCGACTACGTACCCGCGCGCTTCACGTTCCGGCGTCAATCATCGGACCCTTTCGAAGGCAAGGACTCATGAAGAACTGGCTGATACGCAATGCCGAGCTGGTCAATGAAGGACGCCGCTACATTGCCGACGTGCGCTTGCGCGACGGGCGCATCGACGCGATCGCCGAACAGTTGGATGCGCGCGCCGACGAAACCACGGTCGACGCGTCGGGCTGCTGGCTGCTGCCCGGTATGATCGACGACCAGGTGCATTTCCGCGAGCCGGGTCTCGAGCACAAGGCCGATTTCGCGACCGAATCGCGCGCCGCGGTCGCCGGCGGCATCACGAGCTTCATGGAGATGCCGAACTCCAAGCCAACGACGACGACCCTCGACGCGCTCGAAGACAAGTACGCGCGCGCCGCGGCGAAGTCCGTCGCCAATCATGCGTTCTATCTCGGCGCGACGAACGACAATCTCGAGGTGATCCGCGCGCTCGATCCGAAGGCCGCCTGCGGCATCAAGATCTTCATGGGCGCGTCCACGGGCAACATGCTCGTCGACAATCCCGACACGCTCGATGCAATCTTCCGCGAGGCGCCGACCATCGTCGTGACGCACTGCGAGGACACGCCGACGATCGATGCGAACCTCGCGCGCGAACGCGAACGCTACGGCGGCGCGATTCCGGTCGAGCGCCATCCGTACATCCGCTCGCGCGAGGCCTGCCTGAAATCGTCGACGCTCGCGGTCGAACTGGCGCGGCGCCACGGGACCCGCCTGCATATCCTGCACATCACGACCGCCGACGAACTCGCGCTGTTCACGCCGGGACCGCTGCGCGACAAGCGCATCACGGCCGAAACCTGCGTGCATTTCCTGCATTATTCCGAACGGGACTACGCGACACTCGGCAACAGGATCAAATGCAACCCGGCGATCAAGAGCGAGAGCGATCGCGAAGCGATCGTCGCCGCGGTGCGCGAAGGGCGCATCGACGTGCTCGCGACCGACCACGCGCCGCATACGATCGAAGAGAAGGCGCTGCCCTACGAACAGGCGCCGTCGGGCCTGCCGCTCGTCCAGTTCGCGCTGCAGTGCGCGCTGGAGCAGTCCTTCGACGGTACGATCCCGCTGGAACGCGTCGTCGAGAGCCTGACGCACGCACCGGCCGATCTGTTCCAGGTCAAGGAACGTGGCTATCTGCGCGAGGGCTACTATGCCGACCTCGTGCTCGTCGATCCGCGCAAACCGCACACTGTGACGCGCGAGGAGATCCTGTCGCGCTGCGGCTGGTCGCCATTCGAAGGCCACACGTTCCGTTCGAGCATCGTGTCGACCTGGGTCAACGGTCGGCGCGCCTGGGACGGCACGCGCGTCGACGACTCCGTGCGCGGCATGCGTCTCGAATTCGACCGATGAGGCGCGACACCGCGCGTTTCCGCAGTCCCGCCCTGCCCTTCATCGCCCTCGCTGTCAGTGGCCTCGCCGGCGCGGCGACCCTGCCGCGCGAAGCGCAACAGGGTCAGCTCGTGATCGGCCGCGCCGCGCCGGGCAGCCGTGTGACCGTCGGCACGCGCGAAGCGCGCGTCGATGCAGTCGGCCGTTTCGTGTTCGGCGTCGAACGCGACGCGCCCGAGACGCTGACCGTGACCGTGCTGCTTCCGAACGGCAGGACCGAAACGCATCGCATGGCCGTCACGCAGCGCACGTACAAGATCGAGCGCGTCGATGGACTGCCTCAGCACACGGTGACGCCGGATCCGGAGCTCGCCAGGCGCATCGCCGATGAACAGGCGCGCGTCGCCGAGGCGCGCCGGCGCGACGACGACCGCGACGACTATGCACATGGCTTCGCACGGCCCGCACATGGACGCATCAGCGGCGTCTACGGCAGCCAGCGCATCGACAACGGCGTGCCGAAGGCGCCGCACTATGGCCTCGATATCGCGGTACCCACGGGCACGCCGGTGAAATCGCCCGCGGACGGCGTCGTGACGTTCGTGGCAAACGACCTCGTGCTCACGGGCGGCACCGTGCTCATCGACCACGGTCACGGTCTCACGAGTTCGTTCCTGCACCTGAGCCGCATCGACGTGAAGAGCGGCGACCGCGTGAAACGGGGCGACGTCTTTGCCGCCGCCGGTGCGACCGGCCGCGCGAGCGGACCGCACGTGCACTGGGGCTTCAACTGGTTCGACGTGCGGCTGGATCCGGCGCTGCTGCCGGCGCCCTGAAACCGCACCGGGTCGCGCGGCATCGCGCCGACGGGCAGAGGACGGGAAAAGAGTGGATCGGGACTGAGGAACGGGTGCAGCGCAGCGAGGCGCGTCTGCCCGCTCACTTCTCACTCCTCTTCACAGAACAAAAAAGAAGACCCCGCATTTCTGCGGGGCCTCCGACTTGCAACACCAGCCCGTCCCGATCAGAAGGTCTGGTGGTACCGGACGTAATAGAACCGGCCGATGTCGAACGCGCCGTAATAAGGCGTGCTCGACGAAGCGGGGTTCGAGTAGTTCAGACCGGCCTGATGGTCGAACACGTTGTTGGCGCCGAGCGAGATCGTGGCCTTCCAGGGCGCCTTCCAGCGAACCTGCAGATC
>CAMLLF010000407.1 GCA_946480705.1 uncultured Lysobacteraceae bacterium
ACGATTTCGAGGCCCAATGCCGGCAGGTGTTCGCCAACGTGCGCGCCGTGCTCGAAGCGTCAGGCGCGCGCTGGGAAGACCTCGTCGACGTGACCGTCTACCTGACCGACATGCAGCGCGACTTTCCGGTCTACAACCGCCTCTACGCCGAACACTTCACGACCGCGCAACCGTGCCGCACGACACTTGGCATCACCGCGCTGCCGACGCCGATCGCGATCGAGCTCAAGTGCGTCGCGGCGCTCGACGGCGCATAGCCGCACAGTGGATCCCGCAGAAATTGACTTATCCACATCCAGAACAATCCAGCAACGACGCACGCTGACACGACGCCGTTTCCGGCATTGCTTCCGTAGATGCCTGCAATGCATGGCTACGCGTCGGGAGCGCGGGCGGTACAGCGCAGGCTCTTGCGCAAGTTGTCGAGCGTGGCCTCGCGCGCGAGGGACGTCTTGCCGTTGACGAGCAGGTCGTCGAACACGAACAGGCGCGCGTCGCGTTCGCCGAGCATCACGGTATAGGCCAGGTATTCGTGCGGGTCGCCGAGGAACGTGAAGCGCAGACGCCAACCTTCGGTTTCCTTGCCGCAGAGCGCCAGCGGCGGCGCCTTTTCCGCGGCGGCGGCGGGCTCGTCGCCGTCGTGCAGCACGCCGCCCATCATGTCGAGCAGGCGCTGCGCATGGTCGGCGTCGTATTCGCCGACGTGGACTTCGAGTTCGAAGTCGCCGCGCCACAGGCGCCACTGCCGGTCTTCGGCGTCGTAGTTGACGCGCAGCACGGCGGGGTAGTCGAACGCGATGCCGGCTTCCTCGAAGTGCGCGAGCGGTTTCAATGCCTCGGCGCCGGGCGGTCCGGCGATCTCGTCGACGAACGCGCCCCAGAACGTGGACCAGCCGCTGTCGGGCGGATAGTCCTTCGCGGTGGCCGTTCCCGATGCCGCGGCGAGTACCGCGCCGAACGCGGCAGCAAGGCGAAGCGGACGAATTCCGGCGGACACGGCGACACCTCGTTCGAGCAGGGCGCCGCAGACGCGGCAGGCTGCGCATGATCGCGGGGCCGGATGCCGGCGTCCAGCGGCCGTCGAGGCTACACTTCGGCGTCAGTCCGCCGGATGCTCCCCATGTCGCTAGCCCCGCCCCTGAACTTCGAACGCTGGATCGCCGAGAACCGCCACCTGCTCAAGCCGCCCGTTGCGAACAAATGCATCTACGACGGCGACTTCATCGTCATGGTCGTCGGCGGGCCGAACCAGCGCACCGACTATCACGTCGACGAAGGTCCGGAGTTCTTCTATCAGCTCGAAGGCGAGATGGTGCTGCGCATCCAGGAAGACGGCCAGCCGCGCGACATTCCGATCCGTGCGGGCGAAGTGTTCTACCTGCCGCCGCGCGTGCCGCACTCGCCGCAGCGCATGGCCGATTCGATCGGCCTCGTCGTCGAGCGCAAGCGCCTGCCGCACGAGAAGGACGGCCTGCTCTGGTTCTGCGAGCGCTGCAACAACAAGCTCTACGAGGAATTCTTCGCACTGCAGAACGTCGAGTCCGACTTCCCGCCGGTGTTCGACCGCTTCTACGGGTCGACCGCGGCGCGCACCTGCAAGGGCTGCGGCCATCTGAACCCCGCGCCGGCGCGCTACGGCTGAGCCGTCGGCGTCGCCCGCCGCGTCGCCGTGCCTTACACTCGACGACCATGCTCAAGATCGATACCCACGCCCATATCCTGCCGCGCGACTGGCCGAATCTCGCCGAGAAATACGGTGACGACCGCTTTCCGGTCATCGTGCATACCGACGACCGTCATCGCATCTACAAGGACGGCAAGTTCTTCCGCGAGATCTGGGCCAACACCTGGGATCCGGATCTGCGCGTCGCCGACTACGCGAAGTTCGGCGTGCAGGTGCAGGTCATCTCGACCGTTCCGGTGCTGTTCTCCTACTGGGCCAAGGCGAGCCAGGCGCTGGAACTGCATCGCCATCTGAACGACCACACCGCCGAAATCTGCCGCAGCCATCCGCGCCACTACGCCGGCATCGGCACGGTGCCGCTGCAGTCGCCGACGCTCGCGATCCAGGAACTGCAGCGCTGCGTCGAGCAGCTCGGACTCGCCGGCGTGCAGATCGGTTCTCATGTGGAAAACTGGAATCTCGACGCGCCCGAACTGTTCCCGTTCTTCGAGGCCGCGGCCGATCTCGGCGCCGCGGTGCTCGTGCATCCCTGGGACATGATGGGCCGCGAGACCATGCCGAAATACTGGCTGCCGTGGCTCGTCGGCATGCCGGCCGAGCAATCGCGCGCGGCCTGCTGCCTGATCCTCGGCGGCGTGCTCGAACGGCTGCCGGAGCTGCGCGTCTGCCTCGCCCACGGCGGCGGCTCGTTTCCGTACACGATCGGTCGCATCGAGCACGGCTTCCGCATGCGGCCCGATCTCGTCGCGACCGACAACGCGCGCAGTCCGCGCGAGTACTTCGACCGGCTGTACTTCGATTCCTGCGTGCACGATCCGCAGGCGCTGCGCTATCTCGTCGACGTGGCCGGCATCGACCGCGTCATGCTCGGCACCGACTACCCGTTCCCGCTCGGCGAACAGGAGCCCGGCAGCGGCATCGCCGCGCTGAAGCTCGACGACGCCGCATCGGCCCGGCTCTACCACGGTACCGCGCTGCAATGGCTCGATCTGCCCGCCGCGCGTTTCTCGACCCCTGCCCCGGAGGCGCAATGACCGCTCGTTCGTTTTCTGCACTGCTCGCCGCGCTGCTGACCGCGGCTTCCTCGGCCGCCGGCGCCGCCGACTACACCCTCAACGACGGCGCGATCGCCTTCAGCGCGCCCTCTGACTGGCCCGTCATCATGCAGATGAGCGAAGGCAATCCGCAGGTCGTCGCGTTCCAGGTCAAGGATCCGGCCGACAGCGGCACCGGCGAGGCCACGCGCGTGACCGTGACGACGCGCAAGCTCGACGACGCGCAGGCGTTCCAGTCCTTCGTCAACCAGGCGCTGGAAAAGGCGCGGCAGACGCCCGGCTACGAAAGCGAGACCGGCTCCGACGGAGGCAGCCTGCGCTACAGCGGCCTGAACCAGAAGACGCGTTACAAATATCGCGAAAGCTATTTCTACAAGAATGGCATCGCGGTGCAGCTGCGCTGCGTGCACCCGGTCCTCAAGGGCACCAGCCCGGCCTGGGTCGCGGCCTACGCGCAGGGTTGCGACCAGATCGCCGCCTCGCTGCAGAAGTGAGTGCGTCGATGACCGCAGCGGATTTCCCGGCCGACCTCGACTGGGCCCAGGCGCAGGACCGCGCCGATGCGCTCGCCGCGTTCCGCGGCGAGTTCTGCATTCCGCCGCACGAGATCGGCGAACAGGTCTATCTCTGCGGCAATTCGCTCGGCCTGATGCCGCGCGCGACGCGGCAGGCGCTCGCCGACGAACTCGACGACTGGAGCGCGCTCGCGGTCGAGGCGCATTTCCGCGGCCGGCATCCGTGGATGCCGTATCACGGCTTCGTGCGCGAACATCTCGCCGAACTCGTCGGCGCGCAGGCCGGCGAAGTCGTCGCGATGAATTCGCTGAGCGCGAACCTGCATCTGATGATGGTCAGCTTCTACCGGCCGACCGCGCAGCGTGCCGCGATCCTGCTCGAAAAGCGCGCGTTTCCGTCGGACCGCTACGCGCTCGAATCGCAGGTGCGCTTCCACGGCTTCGATCCGGCCGACGCACTGATCGAACTCGACGGCGACGAACCGAACGGCACGATCTCGCTCGCCGCGATCGAGCGCGTGCTCGAGGAGCACGGCGAACGCATCGCGCTCGTGCTGCTGCCCGGCGTGCAGTACCTGACCGGCCAGGTATTCGATCTCGCGGCGATCACGAAGCTCGCGCATGCCAAGGGTTGCGTGGTCGGCTTCGACCTCGCGCATGCCGTCGGCAACGTTCCGGTGAACCTGCACGACAGCGGCTGCGATTTCGCGGTCTGGTGCCACTACAAATACGTCAACTCCGGCCCCGGCGCCGTCGCCGGCTGCTTCGTGCACGAACGCCATGCGCGCAGCGAGCGCCCGCGCTTCGCCGGCTGGTGGGGCCACGATCAGGCGACGCGCTTCCAGATGGGCCCGGACTTCCGCCCGACGCCGGGTGCCGACGGCTGGCAGCTGTCGAATCCGCCGATCCTCGCGCTCGCGCCGCTGCGCGTGTCGCTGGAGATCTTCCATCGCGCCGGCATCGCGCGGCTGCGCGAGAAATCGCTCGCGCTGACCGCCTATCTCGCCGCGCTGATCGAACGCGAAGTGCCGCAGCTCATCGACATCCGCACGCCGTCCGAACCGCAGCGCCGCGGCAGCCAGCTGAGCCTGCGCGTGAAAGGCCCGCGCGAAGCGGGCCGCGAGCTGTTCGAACACCTCGCCGCGCGCGGCATCGTCGGCGACTGGCGCGAGCCCGACGTGATACGCGTCGCGCCGACCGCGCTGTACAACCGCCACGAGGATGCGTGGCGGCTCGTCGAGGCATTGAAGGCCTTCACGCATGCGTGATCGGCGGCGTTACGGGCGCCCGGCAACGCTCATCGCAGCGGGATTCGTGTCCACCGCCGCCCTGGCCGATACGACGTGGTGGAAGACGTTCGCGCTGGAGCCGCGCGACAGGCAGCTGCTGGAGTGTTCCCGTC
>CAMLLF010000408.1 GCA_946480705.1 uncultured Lysobacteraceae bacterium
CGCGGCGATTTCGGCGCCGACGGCGCTCGCGATCGCGCTCGCCGACAGCACGGGGATCACGCTGATCGGTTTCGCGCGGCCCGGCGGCTGCGCCGTCTACACTCACGCCACGCGCTATGCCGGCGCTCGCGGAGACTGACTCTGAATATCGAACGCCTCGTCGCGATGGCCAACGACATCGCCCGCTATTTCGCCGCGGAGCCCGAACGCGAAGACGCGATCGCCGGCATCGCGACGCACCTGAAACGCTTCTGGGAACCGCGCATGCGCGCGGCGATCATCGCGCACTGCAACGACGCGGCCGGCACGGGGCTCGACGATCTGGCTCGCGCGGCGGTGGAGCGGCTCGCGCGCGGCTGACCGGCAACAGGAAGAACGGCGGGAGTACCAACCGTCAATCAGCGCACTGGGGAAGCAACACCCGTGCGCTCACTGAGCGAAAGCAAGCGGCAACTCCGCCAGCCGCATCCCGGCACCCGAATCACTCACTACCGTTGCTCCCTTCCGGGCCTGGCGGGGTTTGCAAGCTATCGTCGCGAGAGGACCGACGGAGTCGCCATAAAACGTAGCCGTTGCGGCGGCGCACCGCGAGGCTTTGCAGGAAATCTGGCGGAGAGAGAGGGATTCGAACCCTCGATACGGGGATAAGCCGTATACACACTTTCCAGGCGTGCTCCTTCAACCACTCGGACATCTCTCCAGCCCGCGTCGGCAACCCCATCCCTGGAGCCCGCAAGCGGGGCGCGGAGGATACTAGGAAGCCCTGCCGCAGACAAGCCGAGCAGCGGGCGGCGGCGCAGGATCCGACCGCGGCACGCGCTGTCGAACGAGCGTCGGTACGCGCGCTCAGCCCTCGACCGGACTGCCGTCCGGATGCAGCCAGCCCGACGCGCCGTCGCGGTAGAACTCGTTCTTCCAGATCGGCACGCGCCGCTTGATTTCGTCGATGACGTAGCGGCACGCGGCGAACGCCGCATCGCGGTGCGCCGCGCTGACACCGACCCAGACCGCGAGATCGCCGATCGCGAGTTCGCCGGTGCGGTGCACGCAGATCGCACGCTCGATCGCAAAACGCGCGGCGGCCTCGGCCATGATGCGTTCGCCTTCGGCCAATGCGAGCGGCGCGTAGGCCTGGTAGGCGAGCTTCTGCACGGCCTTGCCGTCGTTGTGATTGCGCACCCAGCCCTCGAAGCCGACGCAGGCGCCGGCGCTCGCGCTCGCGAGCTCGCGCGACAGGCCGGCCGCATCGAGTATCTGGTCGGAAAGACGGAATGCGCTCATCCGCCGGACACCGGCGGCAGGAACACGATTTCGTCGCCGTCGGCGAGCGCGCGGTCCCAGTTCGCGAATTCGCCGTTGACGGCGACGCGCAGGCGCTCGGGCGCCAGCGCGAAGCCGTGGCGCTGCGCGAGCTGCGCATAGAGTTCGCGCGGCTGCGTCGCCGCCGTCGCGACGGTCTCGCCGTCGCAGCCGGCACAGTCGCGCAGCGACGCGAAATAAAGCAGGCGGTAGTGGCGCGGCATGGTCATTCCTGCGGACGGCCCGCGACGAGGTCGCGCTTGCCGCCGGACTTTTCGATCAAGGCGACTTCGGCGACGACGATTTCGTGGCTCAGCGCCTTGCACATGTCGTAGACGGTCAGCGCCGCGACGCTCGCACCGGTCAGCGCCTCCATCTCGACGCCGGTCTTGTGCGTGATGCCGACCTCGCAGCGGATGCGCAGCTCCGTCGCCGACACGAATTCGATGGCGAAATCGCAGCGCTCGAGCGCGAGCGGGTGGCAGAACGGAATCAGTTCGTACGTGCGCTTGGCCGCCATCGTGCCGGCGACGATCGCGGTATCGACGATCGCGCCCTTCTTGCCGCGCATTCCGGTGCGCTGCAGTTCCGCGGCGACATCCGCCGGAAATCGCACGACCGCCTGCGCGACGGCGCGCCGTGCCGTCGCGACTTTCGCGCCGACGTCGACCATGCGCGGACGGCCGCCCGCATCGACATGACTCAGTCCTTCGGTGTCCACCTCAGCCTCCGATCGCAAACATTTCGACGCGCGCCTCGTTGCCGGCCGCACGCAGTTCGGCGCGCCGCTCGCTGTAGCGATCGTCGCGCTCGCGCCAGTGCGCCGCGATCGCCGCGGCGAGCGTCGCGTCGTCGGCACCGGTGCGCAGCAGCGCGCGCAGGTCGTGGCCTTCGCTCGCGAACAGGCAGGTGTAGAGCTTGCCGTCCGCCGACAGTCGTGCGCGCGTGCAGTCGCCGCAGAACGGCGAGCTGACCGAACTGACGAAGCCGATCTCGCCGCCGCCGTCGACGAAGCGATAGCGCTCGGCGACGTCGTGCCGCGCCGCGCGCGAGACCGGTTCCAGCGGCCAGCGCGCGTCGATGCGCGCGACGAGTTCGGCGGTCGGCACGACGCGGTCGCGCTGCCAGCCGTTGAGCGTGCCGACGTCCATGTATTCGATGAAACGCAGCACATGCGGCGTGCCGCGAAAATGCGCGACGAGGTCGAGCACCCCGTCGTCGTTGATGCCGCGCATGACGACGCAGTTGATCTTGAGCGCAGCGAAACCGGCCGCCTCGGCCGCGGCGATCGCCGCGAGCGCTTCGCCGATTTCGCCGCGATTGCCCGACAGCTGCCGGTAGATCGTCGGATCGAGGCTGTCGAGGCTCAGCGTGATGCGGCCAAGGCCGGCGTCGCGCAGCTCGCCGGCCAGTCGCGGCAGCAGTGTGCCGTTCGTCGTCAGCGCGATGTCGTCGATACCCGGCACGCGCGCGAGCCAGCGCACGAGCAGCGGCAGCTCGCGACGCAGCAGCGGCTCGCCGCCGGTCAGCCGGATCTTGCGCACGCCGAGGCCCGCGAACGCACGCGCGAGACGCTCGATTTCCTCGAACGACAGACGGGCCTGCCTGTCGAGGAACTGATGATGCTCGGGATACTGGTCTTCGGGCAGACAGTAAGGGCAGCGGAAATTGCAGCGGTCGACGACCGAGATGCGCAGGTCGGTCAGCGCGCGCTGCCGGCGATCGACCGGCACGGGTTCAACGAGCGTCAGTGGAATCGGTGCGGTCATCAGACGGCACGCAGGTTCGGTTCGGTCGCACGCGCGGACTGCGCGGGACCGAGCACGAAACGCTCGCCGGCGCGCGCGATGCGATACCCGCGCGCGGCGAGCGCCGCGCCGTCGGCCGCACTGCCGTAGTGGTAGAGCACGAGGCGCGCGCGAAGCTCGGCGGGATATTCGCGCTCGACGTCGTCGACGCCGGTGTGCGACGGATTGCCGACGAGCCCGCAGTCGTGCGCGACGAGTTCGCCGGCCGCGGCATGACGGCTCAGCATCTCGGGAATGGGCCGCGTGTCGCCGGTCCAGACGAAGCTGCCGCGCAGCGCGAGCGCGAACGCCGTGTCGGGCGCGTGGTGGCGCACCGGGAACGTGTCGAACCAGAGATCGTGCAGCCAGAATCCGCGCGACACCGGCGTCAGCTGAAATGCGTCCCAGAAATTCGCGCCGCCTTCGGCGAGCACGTTCGGGTAGTCGGCGACGCGCGCCTGCAGCAGCGGCACGAGCGCGGCATGCGCGAACACGCGCACGCGGCCGCGCAGCGACGCATCGAAATAGATCTTCGTGAACAGCCGCTCGAAGCCGCCGACATGATCGAGATGCGTGTGCGTCACATAGATCGCCTGCGGCACGCGGCCGTAGCGGTCGAGGTAGCGGGTCAGCGTTTCGGGACCGCAGTCGACGAGCAGCAACGGCTCGCCGTCGCGTTCGAGCACGGCACCGGAAGAACCGAGCTCGACGGCCTGCGACGAGCCCACCCCGAGAAACTGCAGCGCCAGGGTCATGCGGTCGGTCCTGCGGCAGCGGCCGCGTCAGTGTCGATCTGCCGACGTGCGGCCGAATAGCCCGCGCGCAAGGGCTGCCACAGCCGGCGGTCGAATTCGCTTTCGCCGTCGGCGGCGGCGCCGAGCTTCACGAGCGAGCGGCGCAGCCGCGCAAGATTGTCCTCGGCCCACGCGCCGTTGCGCCGGCGCAGTTCGCCGCGATCGAAGTCGATCAGATGGACCGCCGTCGCCGGCTCGTCGCGACCGCCGAGCGACGCGTGCGCGGGCATGTCCACGAGCAGCACGTTGTGCGCATTGAGATCCGCATGCCAGGCGCCGGCCGCATGAAACTGCGCCAGCGTCGCGCCGATGCGCTGCATCGTCTCGGCGTCGACGCGTCGCGCCGCGAGCCGCTCGGCGAGCGTCGCCGCATTCGCGACGAGACGCGTCATGAGATCGGCGCGATAGAACCAGCCGCGGCGATGAAAACGCGCCGCCAGCGGCTGCGGCACCGGCAGCTGCAGCGACTGCAGCCGCTGCAGCAGGCGGAATTCCACGAAAGGCCGCGTCTGTTCGGCGCCCTGCCACCAATAACGGTCGCCGAGCAGCCGCGCTACCGCGCCGCCGCGGCGGTAGTGCCGCAGCACCGCCGCCCCGACGGGTGTCTGCACGCGCCACGCGGAACCACGGCCGCCCGACACGGCACCGGCCTGCCAGTGGGCCGGGTCGAACCAGTCATCGCCGACTTGTGCGGCGATCGACGCGTCGCAGAGAATCGCGCTCGCGTCGGTGGTCTTCAGGATCGACCGTTCGTCGTTTGTGATCGGCGCGACCC
>CAMLLF010000409.1 GCA_946480705.1 uncultured Lysobacteraceae bacterium
CGTGCGCCGACGAGTCGGCGGGGAACAAGTTGGTCGTCGCCGTCGGCTCGGCGACGGCAACCGGGATCTCGCCGCTCTTCAGCGCGGCAATGCCGCGCAGGAAGACGCGCGCCTCGATGCCCGCCGCAGCCACGCTGCGGCCGGTCCTGTCGTCGGGTCCGTCCATGATCGGGTCGTTGACCGCCTCGACCCGCAGCCGCGTCGATTGCAGATGCGCCTTGCCGCCGGCGACGACGAGCGCAAACCAGCTTTCGCCGTCGCGCGCGGGCACTTCGTCGCCGTGGAAGTTTTCGCCGGGCATCACGAGCTGCGGGGCGGCCGATGCGGCGCCGGCGGCGGCGCAGAGTGCGAGCGAAGCGAGGAGTCGGTTCATGTCCACAGTGTCCCGGTGGCGAAGGTCGCGCCCGGGGCGCGGTTGTGGCCTGCGTCGGGCAGTTCGGAGCGGACCGCGGGCGGCCCGTCGCCGTGAAGAACGTCGTGGCGGGACGGGGCGAACATTCGCGTCGGACGTGTCACGGCCGAGCCCGGCAGTGACATATCGCTCCATCCGGAATCGGCGATATAATTCGCGCCCTCCTCGCCGCCGAGGGGCGCTGCAAGTCCGGTCGCTGAGTCATCGCGACAAGGAATCAGGCTCGGCGGAATCGGGTTCCATTCCGACACCGCGCCCGCCCAAAGCACTGGAGTTCACCGATGAATGCCGTCGTAAAGCCGCAGCACGACTATAAAGTCGCCGATATGTCCCTGGCCGACTGGGGCCGCAAGGAAATCGAGATCGCCGAGCACGAGATGCCGGGCCTGATGTCGATCCGCAAGAAGTACGCCGCGCAGAAGCCGCTCAAGGGCGTGCGCGTGACCGGTTCGCTGCACATGACCATCCAGACCGCGGTCCTCATCGAGACCCTGGTCGACCTCGGCGCCTCGGTGCGCTGGGCCTCCTGCAACATCTTCTCGACCCAGGACCACGCCGCCGCCGCGATCGCCGCCGCCGGCGTGCCGGTGTTCGCCTGGAAGGGCGAGACGCTGGAGCAGTACTGGGACTGCACGCTCGACTGCGTCGTGCACCCGAACGGCAAGGGCCCGGAACTCGTCGTCGACGACGGCGGCGACGTCACCCTGCTGATCCACAAGGGCTATGAACTCGAACAGGGTTCGGACTGGGTCAACACGGCTTCGGCTTCGCATGAAGAACAGGTCATCAAGAACCTGCTCAAGCGCGTCGCCAAGGAACGTCCGGCCGGCTTCTGGACCGCGATCGTCAAGGAATGGCGCGGCGTTTCCGAAGAAACCACGACCGGCGTGCACCGCCTCTACCAGATGATGGAAGCCGGCAAGCTGCTGGTCCCCGCCATCAACGTCAACGACTCGGTCACCAAGTCGAAGTTCGACAACCTGTACGGCTGCCGCGAATCGCTGGCCGACGGCCTCAAGCGCGCGATGGACGTGATGCTCGCCGGCAAGGTCGCCGTCGTCGCCGGCTACGGCGACGTGGGCAAGGGTTCGGCCCATAGCCTGCGCGCCTACGGCTGCCGCGTGATCGTGACGGAAATCGATCCGATCAACGCACTGCAGGCCGCGATGGAAGGCTTCCAGGTCGACACGCTGGAATCCTCGCTCGGCACCGCCGACATCTACGTGACGACGACCGGCAACAAGGACGTCATCACGGTCGAGCACATGACGAAGATGAAAGACCAGGCCATCGTCTGCAACATCGGCCACTTCGACAACGAAATCCAGGTCGACGCGCTGAACGCGCTGGCCGGCGTCAAGAAGGTGAACATCAAGCCGCAGGTCGACAAGTACATTCTTCCCAACGGCCGCGAAATGTTCCTGCTCGCCGAAGGCCGTCTCGTCAACCTCGGCTGCGCCACGGGCCACCCGAGCTTCGTCATGTCGAACTCGTTCTCGAACCAGACGCTCGCGCAGATCGATCTCTGGGCGAACAAGGACGTCTACGAGAAGACCGTCTACCGCCTGCCGAAGAAGCTCGACGAAGAAGTCGCGCGCCTGCATCTGGAAAAGATCGGCGTGAAGCTGACCAAGCTCACGGCGGATCAGGCGGCCTACCTCGGCGTCGACGTCGAAGGTCCGTACAAGCCGGAGCACTACCGCTACTGAGCACCGCGCGCCCGCCGGGCGCGTCTGCCGCAAGAACCGACGCCGCAGCCTCCGGGCTGCGGCGTTTTTGCGTGTGGAATCACCCGACGAATGTCGCATCGCAACATCTAGGCAAGCCCCTTGCCCGCGTGCTATCACAACGTCGGAGGGCCATGCCTCCGCAGCGAAGGACTGGGGAGTCTGCGCATGCCGAATGGCTTTGACGAAATGCACGACCTGGACGGTGCGGTGCGGCCGCACTATCAGGTGTTCGATCATTGGCTGCAAAGCACGCCGGAGGCGCAGATCGCGCGCAAGCGGCGCGAGGCGGAGATCGCGTTTCACCGCGTCGGCATCACGTTCTCGGTCTACGGCGAGGATTCGGGCAACGAGCGGCTGATCCCGTTCGACCTCGTTCCGCGCATCGTGCCGGCGGGCGAGTGGCGCATGCTGGAAGCCGGTCTGCGCCAGCGCGTGCATGCGCTGAACCTGTTCCTCGACGACGTCTACGGCGAGCAGCGCATCCTGCGCGAGGGCATCGTGCCGCGCGAGCTCGTGCTGAACAACAGCGCCTATCGCCTGGAGATGCGCGGCATCCGCGTACCCGGCGGAACCTGGTCGCATATCTCGGGCATCGACCTCGTGCGTGCCGGCGACGGCGCGTACTACGTGCTCGAGGACAATCTGCGCGTGCCCTCGGGCGTGTCCTACATGCTCGAGAACCGGCGCATGATGGCGCGCCTGACGCCGGAGCTGTTCAACCGCCAGCAGATCGCGCCGGTGGAACGCTATCCGGATGCGCTGCTGGAAATCCTGCGCGAGGCGGCGCCGGGCGGCATCGACAATCCGGTCGTCGCGGTGCTGACGCCGGGCTCGGCCAACTCGGCGTATTTCGAACATGCGTTCCTGGCCCAGCAGATGGGCGTGGAACTCGTCGAGGGCGCCGATCTGTTCGTGCGCGATTCGTCGGTCTACGCGCGCACGACGCGCGGGCCGCAGCGCGTCCACGTGATCTACCGGCGCATCAACGACGAATACCTCGATCCGAGCGTGTTCCGGCCCGATTCGCTGCTCGGCGTGCCGGGCCTGTTCGATGCCTACCGCGCCGGGCGCGTCGCGCTCGCGAATGCGCCGGGCACGGGCGTGGGCGACGACAAGTCGGTGTATCCGTACGTGCCGGAGATGATCCGCTTCTACCTGAGCGAAGATCCCATTCTGCACAATGTTCCAACCTACCAGCTGCGCCGCGAGGACGACCTGCGCTACACGCTCGACCATCTGGCCGAACTCGTGGTCAAGGAAGTCCATGGCGCCGGCGGCTACGGCATGCTGGTCGGGCCCGCCTCGACGAGGGCCGAGATCGAGGAGTTCCGCCAGCGCATCCTCGCGCGGCCCGACAACTACATCGCGCAGCCGACGCTGTCGCTGTCGACCTGTCCGACCTTCGTCGAGAGCGGCCTCGCGCCGCGGCACATCGACCTGCGCCCGTACATCCTGTGCGGCCGGCGCATCCATGTGATCCCGGGAGGCCTGACGCGCGTCGCGCTGCGCGAAGGGTCGCTCGTCGTCAATTCTTCCCAGGGCGGCGGCACCAAGGACACCTGGGTGCTGGAAGGAGGCGCCTGATGCTGTGTCGCACTGCGAATGACCTGTATTGGGCCTCACGCCACATGGAGCGCGCCGAGAACACCGCGCGCCTCATCGATGTGACCTTGCGCATGGCGTTGCTGCCGGAGCGCTACGACCGCGGCAAGGCCGAGGCCGCGCCGTGGCGCCGCGCGCTCGACGCGCTCGGCATCGCCGACACCGTGCGCGAGCGCTACGGCATCATCGACGGTGACACGGTGCTCAAGCACCTGTTGCTCGCGGCGGACAATCCCTCGTCGGTATACAGCTGCCTGCGCGCCGCGCGCGAGGCGGCCCGCGCGCAGCGCGTCGCGATCACCGCGGAGATGTACGAGGACCTCAACGCCTCGTGGCTGGAGATGCGCGGCAACAGCTGGGCGCGCATCCACGGCGACGGCATCAGCAATCTGCTGGAGTGGATCAAGAGCCGCTCGGCGTCATTCCGCGGCGTCACGATCGGGACGCTGGGCCGCGGCGAGGGCTATCACTTCCTGCAGCTCGGCGCGTTCATCGAACGCGCCGACTGGGCCATCCGCCTGCTCGACATCGCCGGCAGCCAGCACAACGGCGACGCGCAGGAGAGCCAGGACGCCGCTGATTATTTCCGCTGGAGCGCGCTGCTGCAGTCGCTGTCAGCCTTCGAGACGTACCGGCGCCTGTACCGGGAATCGGTCAGCGCGCAGAACGTGGCCGAACTGATGCTGCTGCAGGAAAGCAATCCGCGCTCGCTGCTGACCTGTACGCACACGCTGCACAACGTGCTGCAGACACTCGCCGGCGGCGAGACCATGGAAGCCGTGCGCCGCGCCGGCGCGCTGTCGGCGCAGTCGCGCTACGCGCGCATCGACGAAGTGCTCGGCAACGGCCTGGAAGCCTGGCTGCAGGACGCGATGACGCGCCTGACCGGCCTCGGCGAGGAAA
>CAMLLF010000410.1 GCA_946480705.1 uncultured Lysobacteraceae bacterium
ACAACCTGATGGAAATGCTCGTCATGGTCGATGCGGCGCGGACCGATCGCGTACGGAGCGAAGCCGGCGGGCACATCGAACAGGACGGTCGCCGTTCCGGTCGGCAGCACGATGCGCCAGTCGTAGTACGAATTCGTCGTGGATGTGTAGATTCCGTCGATGAACGTCATGGCGTTCCCGTTCTGGTTGGCGCCAGCGTCGCCGCCAATGCGAAACGTCACGTCGTTGCCGCGCTGCAGCGCGGGAAACCAGTGCTGGCTCGCCTGGAAGCGCAAGTCTGGGTAGCCGGCAGGCAGGTATGGCGCGGCGGGTCGGAACCAACAGTTGTTCGCCTCGCCGGGTCGCACGCGCAACAGCGCTGCCGTGCTGCTCGAACCGCTCGCGATCGTTTCGCCGGCATCGGAGCGACAGGCGGCTTCCCAATCACCCGTTGTCGAGCCGTCGCCGATCGGGCGTACAGGAATCTCGATGCCGGGATCGGCGACCAAGTCCACGTCGCGGTCGCGATCGACGACGCCAAGCTCCTGTCGCGTCGCCACGTAGCGCAGCGGTGTATCGAGATTCGATACCGTTATGACGAACGCGCCGGGGCGGTGCTTCGGTATGGCGAGCAAATAACTGCCGTTGCTGATGTCGGCAAATGTTCCGGAATCGTTGCTGCCCGCTTCGCGGATTTCGACGCGAAAATTGCCCGACGCCGTACTGCCGTTGGCTGTGCGCAAGCGGCCGCTGATCAGCCAGCCGCGTGGCATGCGGATCTCAGCGACGTTGCCCTGTGCATCGGCCGTCGCGGCGAACCGCTGGTAAGGGTAGGGAGGCTCCGGCAGTGCCATGAGCGAGAATTCGCGGCCGGCGTCGGCCTCGAAGCGATAGGTGCCGTCGGCCTCGACTGTGAACGTGACGCCGGCGCTCGGCACCCACGCCCGGAACGTTTGTCTGATCGGCAGTCCGTCTTCGCCAAGCAGGCGTCCGCGGTACGTCATCGCGGCGTTCGTCGATGCGATCGTCTTCGTTGCGGTGTTAGTCGCCGGCGAGAGGGTTGTCGACGGCGCAGCGGTCGGCGTCACGGCGGCGGGCTTGGTCGCCGGCGTTGACGCCGGCACCGACGACGAATGCGAGGCCGGTGCATGCGCCGGCGCGCGGATCACGTCAAGCGCGCGCCAGCTCGCGAGCGTCGGATCGCGCGCGAACGCGTCCCATGCGGCGACACGTTCGTCGCGATGCCGGCGCTCGACATCGGCGGCAAGCTTTGCGATCGCATCGGATCGCGGAATCTTTGCGGTCGCTCTGATCGCAGGTTCGATACGTTGCTTCGCGGTGTCGGCGGAGCGGCGCGCTTCTTCGTGCAGCGCTGCGTCGACGCGGCGCGTCCAGACCACGGCGCCCTGCGCGTCCACGAGATCGATGCGCGCGGCGTGCGGCAGCGCCGGTGCCCGCACCGCGAGACGCCGCGCAGCGCGATCGCCGTCCTCGAAACCGTGCGGCGCTGCGACCGGAGCGACGTAGATCCGGCGTCCCGCATCGTCGAATAGCTCTACGCGCCAGCTATGATCCTCGCCCATGTCACGACCGCGCTCGAACCGGTCGGTCGCGACGATCGCTGTCGCTTCAGGCGTGCCGCGGCTCGCATCGAAAAGCAGCAGCCAGCCTGGCGTATCCGCTGCGGCGGCGATTCCATAGGACGCAAAAAGCCATAGTGCGCAGACGAAACGAACGATCCAGTGGTGCGCGAGCGATTGCCGCATGTATGCCTCGGAAGCGATTCAGTGCGTTTGGAAAACGCATCGGTGTGTACAAAGCGACGAAACGCCGGAAGACGAATCGTCGGATTAGCAAGCGGGAAATCAGGAAAGATCTGAAGGTGCTGATTGAATCACCGTTGCCGCCGCATCTGCCGTGGCTCGACGGCGGTCGAACGGCGCTGTCAGATCGGGCTGCGTTGAAAAGGTTCGATGGTCGTGCGCGGAATAGGATGGTATCTGGTCGTTCTGGGGAAATCACTGCTGCGCGGAATGTGCTCAATCGAGTCGCAACAGAGCGGGGCGACGATCAGCTCGAAACGGGTACGCATCTCTGGTACGAGTCCGAGCAGCTCTGGTACGAGTCCGAGCAGCCCGCGGGTAACGACGACGGACGCACCAAAGCGTTGCGGCAGGAACAGCGAAGGTTACCCGGTGCCGGCCATGATCGGCTTCGCCTGCGCGCGCCGCGCTGGCCGCGCAGCGAGGCAGCGGACAAAGATGCCCAGCGTGCGCGCCGATGGAACTTCCGGCGAGTTCTTACGTCGTGTTTGTCATCCACGACTTCGCGTCGTGAAGCGCATCAGTCGCAGGGCAGGGGCGACCGATGGCGTCAAGAGATTGCATGAGAGTGTTGGTCGAAAGGCGGCAAGCACAGTACTCTCCCGACGTACGCGTGCGTCCTGAAATTCGCTACTGTCCGACCTTGACGCGCAGGGAAGCGCTAATAAAACTGTGGACGTTGCCGCCAATTCGGCAACCGGGTTTGACGGCTCGAACTCCAAAGGCGCACCAGCGCCGCACCGAACATGTCGGCGCTTTTTTCATGCCCGACACTCGTGCGGCGTGATCACTCGCTTTGCGGCGGCGGTGTGTGGGGAGCCGAAAGGCTCACCGGTTTCCTTTGGACCGGTCTGTCAACCCGCGCACCGTCCGCCACTTTCGGTTGACAGCGAACTGGCGGACTTCATTCAAAGGAGTCCAGCATGAATCGTTCATCCGCTGTACGTCATCTCGCACAGAACGCCGAATCGTCAAGTATCGAACCCGACGATGATCAACGAGACGCAAACACGTTCGGCTCGTTCCATTCATTGGCTTCGAGATTTGCCCAGATGAGCCCGCTACGTTTGATACAAACATTGATGACGTACCAACGCCGCAGCCTTGGTGGCATACGGGAGGGTTCATCATCATGATACTAGGCACATTGACAGGTTTAGCCGCCTGACGTCGGAAAATATCGCTATGAAAAGTGACTCTTACCAGCAATTCAGAGATGCTGACATCGCATATGAAAGGGGCGATCACGAGCTAGCTTTCAAGATTTTTCTCGCTCTCGCTTTGGAAGGAAACATCGAGGCAATGACGAGAGTCGCAGTAATGTATGCCAGCGGAATAGGAGCTGCAAAAAACATCTCCGAATCGATTGCATGGGATAGAAAAGCCATAGGTCGCGGAAGCAGATCTTCAGCTTTGAACCTTGGATTGACTTATAGATCCCAAGGAAACCTCGAAGAAGCCGTTGGAATCTTCGAAGCAGCCCGGCGGAAAGGTGATGGAGAGGCATCGCTGGAACTAGCAATGATCCACGTTGAGATGAACGCCGAGCAAGAAACTGTCGCGACATATTTGCGAGAGGCAATCTGCTCAGAAGATATTTCTGAGGAATCCAAGCAAATCGCGGCAAAGCTCATCTCTGAGTTACGAAGTTCGAGCGGTTAGCGAATACCCTCGATTCGGCCTTAGTTGGATACGAATCTGGAGTCGGGTAGAGAATCGGGGCTCCCGAAGTTTGCTTAAGCCTGATTAGGGGAAGGTTGATTCGGGGACATCCACGATTCGTTTGGCTGAACCTTCGGGCGCTCGATTCACGAGCGACCGCTTTTCTTTGACTGACGAACGGGAGCGATTGGGCGATTCGAGGACTGTGCACCATGCCTTCTCTCAGCCGCCGGCGCGTTGCTCTCCTGACCGTGGCATGTGCCAGCGCGTATCCGCATCAGTGCGTCGTTGCGACGGCGACCGGCCGGCAAGGCCGTGCGCGGTCGTCCGCGCCGCGAATCAGAAACGCAACATCACTGGACGGTATGGCGATCAGAGGCTCTGTCAACGACGTTGAGCTCCGAACAAAGTACGTCGACGTGGTCTCGAACACGAGCCAAGCGCTGCAAGACGTTGTCGAAGACGCCGAGACCCCAAGAGCGGGGATGCCAGTCTTTGCCAATTCGGCCTTGGCGCTGAGCTGGATGGGCAGATTGCCGCCGATTCCCAAGGCATTCAAAGCCTGCCGCGCAACCTCTGGCGCAATGCCCGATGGAAGTAGCGCGAACATAATCAGCATCATCGCTAAAGCGGCGAAAATTCGAGCGGCATGTTCTCGAAACGATCGTCGTCGCAGTCGTCGGCTCGCACCCAGAATGCTGTACAAAAAGAGAAAAAGCACGGCGTAAGATGACCACGCATAGATTACATGCAGCATCGGATGGAGGAGCATCGTACTGGCCACGATGGTCGCCAACGCAGTGAGTAGTGACAGCCATACCAAACTGATAACAAGCGAAACCGCGGTCCAAAACGCGATCGTCGGTCCGGCCCAGCGTACGTAGCGGCGCCGGTGAAGGCGGGTGCCAATGGCGAGCGCAACGAGTACTGTACACACCGCGTAGGTGATACCTGCGACGGTCGGAAAGTGCGCAGCTGGCACTGAGAACGCTGCCGCTATCGCGCCCAGCGGCACCACAAAACGATAGAAATACTCGGAACGCGACTGAAACAATGCCCGAGGCAGAATAGCGGGCAGCACCGCGGCGAGTCCCAGCACGAGCATTCCGTACGCGGCAAGCGCGAGGACTAGGGCGTGTTAACACTATTTACGAATGAGCCTCCATGCGCGAAACTTCGCG
>CAMLLF010000411.1 GCA_946480705.1 uncultured Lysobacteraceae bacterium
GACGTGCTCGATGCGCCGAACGACGACGCGGTGCTCGCGCGCGTGCGCGACGCGGTCACCGCGCAGTGCAAGCGGCTGCCGGTCTACGGTTGAGCGAAGCCGCCGGCGCGGGCACGTCCCGCCGGCGCTTCCGGCGGCACGACCCCGGGCCGCCCGGCATCATCGGCGCAGTTTTCAGTTTTTTGCCGTTTTTGCCTTACGATCCGCGACCATGCATTGTCCTTTCTGTCAGCACGAAGACACCCGCGTCATCGACTCGCGCCTCGCCGAAGACGGCGCGACCGTGCGGCGGCGGCGCGAGTGTCCGGACTGCGGCGAGCGCTTCAATACCTTCGAGACCGCCGAAATCAAGCTGCCGTCCATCGTGAAGAGCGATGGTCGGCGCGAAGCTTTCGACGAGAACAAGCTGCGCGTCGGCGTCGAGCGCGCCCGGTTTCCAGCGACGCCGTCGACGACGTCGTGCGCAACATCCTGCGCAACCTGCGCCAGATCAACGAGCGCGAGATCGCCTCGCGGCGCATCGGCGAATGGGTGATGGAAGAGCTGCGCCGCATCGACTCCGTCGCCTACGTGCGATTCGCCTCGGTCTATCGGCGTTTCGAGGACGTGCAGGCGTTCCGCGAGGAAATCGAACGGCTCGAACGCGAGCTGCCGCGCATGGAAGGCCTGCAACTGCCGCTGCTCGGCAACGAAGCGCCCGCCGCGCGCAAGAAATCCTGAAGCCGTCGCCGCGCACGCCCTCATGACTTTCCGCGCGGAAGACCATGCCCACATGGCGCAGGCGCTGCGCCTGGCCGAACGCGGCGCGTACACGACCCGGCCCAATCCGCGCGTCGGCTGCGTGCTCGTCAGCGACGGCGTCGTCGTCGGCAGCGGCTGGCACGAACGCGCCGGCGGCCCGCATGCCGAAGTTCATGCGCTGCGCGAGGCCGGCGAACGCGCGCGCGGCGCGACTGTCTACGTGACGCTGGAGCCCTGCGCGCATCACGGCCGCACGCCTCCCTGTGCCGATGCGCTGATCGCCGCCGGCGTCGCGCGCGTCGTCGCGGCTTGCGAAGACCCGTTTCCGCAAGTGTCCGGCAGCGGCCTCGCGCGTCTGCGCGCAGCGGGAGTCGCGACCGACAGCGGACTTCTGCGCGACGCGGCGCGCGAACTCAATCGCGGCTTCATCAGCCGGTTCGAACGCGGAAGGCCCTGGGTACGCGTGAAGCTCGCCCAGAGCCTCGATGGACGCACGGCGCTGCACAACGGCCGTTCGCAGTGGATCACGGGTGCCGCGGCGCGCGCCGACGTGCAGCGCTGGCGCGCGCGCAGCGCCGCGATCCTGACCGCGGCCGGTACCGCGCGCGCAGACAATCCGCGGCTGACAGTGCGTCTCGAAGACGACCGCGCGTTCGTTCCGCCGCTGCGCGTCGTCGTCGACGCGCGACTCGACGCGCTGGCGCCCGACTGTCATCTGCTCGACGGTTCGGCGCCGACGCTCGTCGTGCACGGCAGCGAGGCGGCGACGCGCGCGCAGCCGCGTGCCGGCGTCGACTACCTTGCGCTGCCGCTCGATGCGGGCGGGCGCGTCGATCTCGCCGGCTTGCTCGCCGCGCTCGCCGCGCGCGGCGTCGACGAAGTGCAGGTCGAGGCCGGTCCGGCATTCTCCGGCGCGCTGTTCGCGGCCGGACTCGTCGACGAACTGCTGCTGTACGTTGCGCCGCTGCTGCTCGGCGACGCGGGCATGCCGCTGCTCGCGCTGCCGCGGCTGTCGGACATGAGCGGGCGCTGGGCGCTGCAGGTGGTCGAGCGGCGTGCGGTCGGTGCGGACGAGCGTCTGCTGCTGCGGCGGGTCTCGGGCACCGCATGAACTCCACGATATGGCAAAGAGATAACTATCCATGTTTACCGGAATCATCCAGGCCGTCGGCCGCATCGCCGCGCTGGAGCCCGTCGGCGGCGACCTGCGCATCGCCGTCGATGCCGCCGACCTCGATCTCGGCGATGTCGCGCTCGGCGACAGCATCGCGGTCAACGGCGTCTGCCTGACCGCGATCGCGCTCGGCGACGGCCGCTTCAGCGCCGACGTGTCGACCGAAACGCTGAATTGCACGACCCTCGGCGAACTCGCCGCCGGCGACCGCGTGAATCTCGAAAAAGCGCTGCGGCTCGCCGACCGGCTCGGCGGGCATCTCGTCTCGGGCCACGTCGACGGCGTCGGCGACGTCGTTTCCGTAGCGCCCGACGCGCGCTCGCTGCGCTGGGAATTCGCCGTGCCCGAAGCGCTCGCGCGCTACATCGCCGCGAAGGGTTCCGTCGCCGTCAACGGCGTCAGCCTGACCGTCAACGCCGTCGACGGCCGGCGCTTCGGCGTCAACCTGATCCCGCACACGATGCGGCAGACGACCTTCGGCGATCTCGCCGCGGGCGCGCGCGTGAACATCGAGGTGGATTTGATGGCGCGGTATGCCGAGAGGCTGTTTGAAGGAAAGAGGGGAGAGGAGTGAGAAACGCGTAGAAGCGCTGCTTCTACGACCTTCGCGCCCTTGACCGCTTTCGCCACGTTTCTCACTCCTATTCCCTCTTTCCTGATTCTGCCCATGCCCTTCGACACCATCCCCGACATCCTCGACGACATTCGCGCCGGCCGCATGGTCGTCATCCTCGACGACGAAGACCGCGAGAACGAAGGTGACATCATCATGGCCGCCGAGAAGGTCCGGCCCGAGGACATCAATTTCATGGTGCGCGAAGCGCGCGGGCTGGTCTGCCTGTCGCTGACGCAGGCGCGCTGCCGCCAGCTGGGCCTGAAGCCCATGGTCATGGACAACACCTCGCCGTACCACACGAACTTCACGGTCTCGATCGAGGCGGCCGAAGGCGTAACCACGGGCATTTCGGCCTACGACCGCGCACACACCGTGCGCACGGCCGTGCGTCCCGACGCCCGCGCGCAGGATCTGTCGCAGCCCGGCCACATCTTTCCGCTGACCGCGCAGCCCGGTGGCGTGCTGACGCGCGCAGGACACACCGAAGCGGCGAGCGACCTCGCGGCACTCGCGGGACTGGAGCCGGCCGGCGTGCTCGTCGAAGTGCTGCACGACGACGGCAGCATGGCGCGGCGTCCCGAACTCGAGGCCTTCGCTCGCAAGCACGGCCTGCGCATCGGCACGATCGCCGACCTGATCCGCTACCGCCTCGAAACCGAGAAGACCATCGAGCGCGTGCACGACGAGCCGGTCGAGACCGAGTTCGGCGCATTCCGCCTCGTCGCCTACCGCGACATCGTGAACAAATCCATCAATTTCGCGCTCGTGCGCGGCAGCGTCGACGACGGCGAGCCTGTGCTCACGCGCGTCCACGTGCGCAACACGCTGTCTGACGTGCTGCATCTCGTGCGCGACGACCTCGGCCTCACCGTGACGGCGGCGCTGCGCCGCATCGCCGCGGAAGAGCGCGGCGTCGTGCTCGTGCTGTCCGAACCCGGCGAGGACGAAGCCCTGTTCGACCGCCTGACCCGGCGCGTGCGCACCGAAGGCAAGTCGGAAGCCGTGCAGGAATGGCGGCGCCACGGCCTCGGCGCGCAGATCCTTGCCGACCTCGGCATCCACCGCCTGCGCGTGCTCGGCACCGCGCGCCGGCTCGTCGGCCTGGCCGGATTCGGCCTCGAAGTCGTCGGGCACGAAGCGGGCTGAGCCGGCCGATCCGTCGGCCCGGCGGCCGGCGGCGGGCTCGGGTAGAATGGCGCCCCCGTTGCCTCCCCCTCCGAGCCTTCATGCCGTTGATTGCCGGCGAATTGCGCGTCGCCCCCGACAGCCGCCTCGCGATCGTCGCGAGCCGCTGGAACCCGCGCATCGTAGACGCGCTGGTTGCCGGCGCCGAGCAGGCGCTGCGCGCGAACGGCGTCGCCGCCGAAGCGATCGACGTGATCCGCGTGCCCGGCGCCTGGGAAATCCCGGTCGCCGCCGCACGCGTCGCCGCGGCCGGCGCGCACGCCGCCGTGCTCTGCCTCGGCTGCGTCGTGCGCGGCGACACGCGCCACTACGAGCACGTTGCCGACGGCTGTTCCGAAGGACTCATGCGGACCGCGCTCGACTACCGCCTCCCCGTGCTCAACGGCGTGCTCGCGGTCGAGCGCCATGAAGACGCCGCCGCGCGCGCCGGCGGCGCGCACGGCAACAAGGGCGAGGAAATCGCGCTGGCCGCGCTGGAAATGATCGATTTGTGGAGAAAGCTGTGACGAACTCGCGACGCCCCGAAGGTGTGGATCTGGCCGCCCGCTCGCGCGCCCGGCGCCGTGCGCTGCAGGCGCTGTACGCCTGGCAGTTGTCCGGCAGCGCGATCGGCAGCGTGATCGACCAGTTCCGCCACGAGCAGGACATGGAAGTCGCCGACATCGAATATTTCGAAGACCTCGTGCGCGGCGTCGAGCGCCATTGCGACGAACTGGATGCGGGACTGCTGCCGTTCCTCGGCCGCGAGGTCGTCCAGGTCGATCCGATCGAGCGTGCGGCGCTGCGCCTGGGCGCCTACGAATTGAAATACCGCATCGACGTGCCGTATCGCGTCGTCATCAACGAAGCGATCGAGACGACGAAACGGTTCGGCGCCGATCACGGACACACCTACGTCAACGGCGTGCTCGACAAGCTCGCCGGCGA
>CAMLLF010000412.1 GCA_946480705.1 uncultured Lysobacteraceae bacterium
CTCTCGGCGCTCATCCGGATGAAGCCCTGCTCGCGCAGGATGCCGGCGAGCACATGGTGGGCGTGCACGTGCAGTTCGGGATAGCTCTGGCCCGCGCGCACGCGGTCGCAGAAACCGCGCTGCGCGCGATCGACCGCGCCGACGAGTTCGGCGAACCCGGCCGCGTCGCTGCCCGCGTAGGTGCGCGTGATGTCGCAGGCATAGCCGTGGAAACTCGCGCCCGCGTCGATCAGCAGCGAATGCGAAACGAGCGGCGGATTGCGCTCGAGATTCATGTAATGCAGCACCGCGCCGTGCTCGTTGAGGCCGATGATGTTGCCGTAGGGCAGCTCGTTCTCGGTCTCGCGCGCCGCGCCGAGATAGGCCATGTGGATGCCGTATTCCGACGCGCCGCTGCGGAACGCCGCCTCGGCCGCGCGATGCGCGCGCGCGCCCAGATGCGAGGCGACGCGCATCATCGCGAGTTCGTATTCGGTCTTCCAGGCGCGGTGGTAATGAAGGTAATCGAGCACGCCCTGCGGGTTGTTCGGCACGTGCGCGCCGACCGCCGCAACGTCCTCGCCGAGTATCGCGCAGCGTTCGACCTGTCCCGGCAAATGCGCCGCGGCTTCGCGTGCCTCGCGCACGATGACGATGTCGAAATGCTCGACCCAGTAGCCCGCCGGCACGTCGGGCACGACGTGCCAGTAGTCGTGCGGCTGCAGATAGATCAGTTTGGGCCGTTGTCCCGGCGTCACGACGATCCACGACCCCGGCGCCTTCGTCACCGGCAGCCAGTGCTTGAAATGCGGATTGACCTGGAACGGATACGGCATGTCGTCGAGGAACTGATAGCGCGGCTGCCCCGCGGCAATGACCAGATGATCGAACCCGCCGCGCTCCAGCGCGACGCTCGCGCGGTGATGCAGCGTGGCCAGATGGGCGGGGTAGAGCTGGCTCAGCAGGGCAGTCGGCATCGGGCGCTCCGGCGCGGAAGTGGCCGGATTGTGCCTCAGGCGGTCGGCGCGTCGCGAATGCGCGCGCGTTTGCCGCCGTGCCGCCCGTGTGTCGGCCGCGTCCGTTTTTTTTCCGGGCTCCCGGACCGGCGCCGGCGACCGCCGTCGCCGAACCCTGCAATCCGGCACACGTCCACGTCCGGCTGTTGCGCGAGGATCGCCGCCATGCGCGCCTCGCGTCCGTCTGCCCCGGCCGTGGCTGACGTGTTCCTTCGTACCGGAGTTCGCCCATGATCGATCGTCGTCGCTGGCTGCAACTGACCGCCGCTGCCGCGGCCGCCTGGACCGCGCGCGGCCTCGTGCCGGACGCGCACGCGGAAGCACCGAAGCAGCCGCAGCGCATTCTCATCCTCGGCGGCACGGGGTTCATCGGGCCGCATCAGGTGCGCTACGCGCTGTCGCGCGGCCACAAGATCACCTTGTTCAATCGTGGACGACGCAGCAAGGAATGGCCCGGCGAGGTCGAGGAACTCCACGGCGACCGCAATACCGGCGACCTCGCCGCACTCGAAGGCCGCGAGTGGGACGTCTGCATCGACAATCCGACGACGCTGCCGTTCTGGGTACGCGATGCGGGAAAGGTCCTGAAGGGCAAGGTCGGGCAGTACGTGTTCATCTCGACGATCTCGGTCTATGCGGCGAACGACATGCCCGGCGCCGACGAGACCGCGGCGCTCGCGGCGTACGAGGGCGCCGATCCGATGCAGGAAACGCAGGACACGCTGCGAGCGAACCTGGCGCTGTACGGGCCGCTGAAGGCGCGTTCCGAGCAGGAGGTCCGCCACTGGTTCGGCGACAGCGCGACCGTCATTCGGCCCGGTCTCATCGTCGGTCCCGGCGACGAAACCGATCGCTTCACCTATTGGCCCGACCGCATCGCGCGCGGCGGCGACGTGCTCGCGCCGGGCGGCGGCGCCGATCCCGTGCAGTTCATCGACGCGCGCGATCTCGCCGAGTGGACGATACGCATGGCCGAGCAGCGCTCGTTCGGCACGTTCAACGCGACGGGTCCGGCGCAGGCGCTGACGATGCGCGACTTCCTGCAGCGCACGCGCGGCGCGCTGAAATCCGACGCGCAGCTCACCTGGGTCGACACGGCGTTCCTGCAGGCCAACAAGGTCGCACCGTGGAGCGACCTGCCGGTCTGGATTCCGGCCGACGGCGACTCGGCCGGCTTCGCGCAGCGCAGCACCGCTCGCGCGCGCGGGCGCGGCCTGACCTGTCGGCCGCTCGATGCGACGGTCCGCGACACGCTGGCCTGGTGGAACGAGCAGCCCGCCGAACGCCGCAACACGCGCAAGGCCGGGCTGAGCGTCGAACGAGAGAAGGAACTTCTGGCCTTGTGGAAGAAGCGAGAAAGCGCCGGCTGACTCACCGGCCGTCGGCGCGCGCGTCGCGTTGCGCGCGCCAGCGTTGCAGGAGTTCGGCCGCGATCGCCGCCGTCTCGCGCAACGGCGGCGGCCTCGCTTCGGCGGCCGGCTGCCCGAGCAGCCGCAGATGGCCGCTCTGCAGCAGCGCCTCGTGCAGCCGGCCGAGCTTGCCGCGGACGGGCTGCGCCCACCAGCTGTGGACCGGCACGCCGACGGCGCAGGCTTCCGACAGCATGTTGACCGAGTCGGGCGTCACGAAAATCGATTGCGCGTGGGCGAGGAATCCCGCGTAGGGATTCGGTCCGTCGTGCAGGCCGCTCCAGAACAGGCCGGGAAAGCGGGCGAAGGCGCTGCGCAGATAGTCGCTCAGCGGCGCCGGCGTGCGCCGCGACGTCGTGACGAGAAAACTGCCGCCGTGACGCTCGTGCTGCTTGGCGAACGCTTCGATGACGGCGACGCAGTACTGCGTGTCGATCGCGACGTCGCGATGACTCGCGCCGATCAGCACCGCGCGCCGCGGCGCGGGCAGGGCGGCGAGGTCGGGGAACGCGGCCGCGCCGTCGGCGAGCCAGTCGTCGTCGATCGGATTCAGCGAACCCAGCGTCGTCAGCACGTTGGCGCCGGCCAGGCCGTCGTGCCGCGGCGCGACGACGAGGTCGTATTCGGCCGGGGCTATGCGCGGATCGAGGATCTGCACGGTGAACGTGCGGCCGTCGCTCCAGCGCCGCAGCGCACGCGTGAACAGCGCGGCACTGCGGCCGCAGCCGATCGCGATGCCCGGCCAGGGCGCGACGAACTGGCTGCGCTGCGCCGCCGGCAGCGCGGCGCGGGCGCCGGCCAGCAGGCGCGGAGCGAGCCACGACCACGGCGCCGAAGGTTCGAGCTGCCAGACCCGCACCGGTCCGCCGAGCCGGCCGGCCAGCGCGAGCGCCTGTCGCTCATTGCCGGCGGCGCCGTCGGTGATCACCCAGCAGGTCGTCGTTGTTTCCGGCATGGACAGTTTCTGCACGAAGGGCGGGCATTGTAGAGCGCAGTTCACCAATCTGTTTTCGGCGGGCACAATGACCCGCTTTTCACCTCAACCTACACTGCGCGTCCTCAGGATAGCCGCGGTCGCTGCCAGGAAGATTCATGTCGCACACTCCCATTGACGCCGCCGCTCTCGACCAGCTGTTCAACGAAGCCCGCACGTTCCGCGGATCGGACCGGGCCTGGCTCGACCGCCCCGTGACCGACGACCAGCTCGCGCGGATCTACGATCTCGCGAAGATGGCGCCGACCAGCGCGAACTGCTCGCCCGCGCGCATCGTGTTCATCCGCTCGCCCGAGGCCAAGGCGCTGCTGCAGCGCACGCTCGACGGCGGCAACGTCGCGCAGACCATGGCCGCGCCGGTCACCGCGCTGATCGGCAGCGACTACGCGTTCTACGAACACATGGATTTCCTGTTTCCGAACACCGGCGCGCGCTCGTGGTTCGAAGGCAAGCCCGAGGTCATCCACAACACCGCGTTCCGCAACGCCTCGCTGCAGGGCGCCTATCTGATCATCGCCGCGCGCGCGCTCGGGCTCGACTGCGGTCCGATGTCCGGCTTCAACGACGCGCTCGCCGACGAGCTGTTCTTCCCGGGCACGCAGGTCAAGTCCAATTTCCTCGTCAACATCGGTTACGGCAATCCCGCCGTCCTGAAACCGCGCAATCCTCGCTTCAGTTTCGATCAGGCCTGCCGCATCGCCTGACCCGCAGTACCACCTACCCGGAGGTTCTTCATGATTCGCAAGCTCGCTCTCGCTGCAGCCCTGACTGCCGCCTCGTTCGCCGCTGGCGCCGCCGACAAGTACGAGTTCGACGGCAACCACACCAACGTCGTGTTCTCGTGGACGCATTTCGGTCTGTCGAATCCGTCGGCGCGCTTCTCCAAGGTCGAGGGCGAAGTGCTGCTCGACACGGCCGACCTGACCAAGTCGTCGGTCTCGGTCACGATCCCCGTCGACAGCCTGCGCACCGACGTGCCGAAATTCGACGAGCACCTGCGCAGCGGCGACTTCTTCGATCTCGCGAAGTTCCCGACCGCGACGTTCAAGAGCACGAAGGTCGAGAAGGCCGGCGACAACAAGCTCAAGGTCACCGGCGACCTGACGATCCACGGCGTCACCAAGCCGGCCGTGCTCGACGTGACCGTCAACAAGATCGGCGACCACCCGATGGCCAAGAAGCCGGCCGCGGGCTTCGACGCGTGGACGACGGTCAAGCGTTCCGACTTCGGCATGG
>CAMLLF010000413.1 GCA_946480705.1 uncultured Lysobacteraceae bacterium
GGAACTTCGCGCCGAAGAACGACGACACGATGTTGCCGTAGGCGTTCTGGATCACGCTCATCATGATGAGCCCGGGCACGATGTAGTCGATGTAGCGGATGCCGGGCTGCAGCTCGCCGATGCGCGCGCCGATCATGTTGCCGAAGATGAAGAAGTACAGCGTCATCGTGATCGCCGGCGGCAGCAGTGTCTGGCCCCAGATGCGCACGATGCGTGCGATCTCGCGACGGACGATGGTGCCGAGGGCGACGAGGTTGGCGTGGGTTTGCATGCGCAGGATTCGACGGCGGAAGGCGGAAAGGACGGGCGGAAAGCCCGCAGCGTTCAGGCGGCCTTGCCCTGATTGTTCTCGACGAGCCGCACGAACAGCTCTTCGAGGCGGTTGGCCTTGTTGCGCATCGAGGTCACCGTGACGCCGCGTGCGGTCAGTGCGGCGAACAGCGAATTCAGATCATGCGTGCGCGACATCTCGGCTTCGAGCGTGTGCGCGTCGACCGGCGTCAGGCGCACGCCGTCGACGTCCGGCAGCGTCTCTGGCATCGCGGCGACGTCGAGCACGAAGGTTTCGACATCGAGCTTCGCGAGCAGGCGCTTCATCGAGGTGTTCTCGATGATCGTGCCCTTGTCGATGATCGCGATGTTGCGGCAGAGCTGCTCGGCTTCCTCGAGGTAATGCGTCGTCAGGATCACCGTCGTGCCCGCGCGGTTCATCTCGGTGACGAACTTCCACATCGAGCGGCGGATTTCGATGTCGACGCCGGCGGTGGGCTCGTCGAGGATCAGCAGGCGCGGCTCGTTCATCATCGCGCGCGCGATCATGAGACGCCGCTTCATGCCGCCCGACAGCGTGCGCGAGGCGACTTCTTTTTTTTCCCAGAGCGTGAGCTGCTGCAGGTATTTTTCGGCGCGCTCGCAGGCGACGCGGCGCGGAATGCCGTAGAAGCCGGCCTGGTTCACACAGATGTCGAACGGCGTCTCGAACTGGTTGAAATTGATTTCCTGCGGCACGAGACCGATCAGTTGCATCGCGCCGCCGCGGTCGGCATGGATCGACCGGCCGAAGACTTCCGCCTCGCCGCCGCTGGCGTTGACGAGCGATGACAGGATCCCGATCAGCGTGGACTTGCCGGCGCCGTTGGGCCCGAGCAGCGCGAAGAAATCGCCGGGCTCGACCTGAAGCGAGACGCCCTTGAGCGCCTGCACGCCGTTCGCATAAGTCTTGGTGAGGTTGCGTACGTCGAGCGCCGCGGAAGAGCTCATGGGCTGCAGGGTCCGGAAGGGGCGGGTAGTATACGGCCCCCTTCGACGCCTATTGGTTCCGTTCCGTGGCCGAACAGTTTCCGCTGCGCCTGGTTTCCGGCTACATGCTCGCGCCGAGCGTGCGCCATCTCGTGTTCGAGCGCGTCGACGGCCAGCCGTTCGCCTTCGTGCCGGGCCAGTTCATCCAGATCCATTTCCAGTATGCCGACGGCAAGCCGACCAAGCGCAGCTATTCGGTCGCGACCGTCGGCGCCAGCGACGCGGCGCCGGTGATGCAGATCGAGATCGCCGTGTCGTATGTCGAAGGCGGCGCCGCGACCGCGCTGCTCGGCAATCTGCAGCCCGGCGAGACGGTCAACGCGAGCGGGCCTTACGGCCGCTTCTGTCTGTTCGACGCCGATGCGAACCGGCGTTACCTGCTCGTCGGCACGGGCACTGGCATCACGCCGTACCGCGCGATGCTGCCGCAGCTGCGGCGCGTGATCGCCGCGCGCCAGTGCGAAGTCGCGCTGATCTTCGGTGCGCGCAACGAACAGGAACTGCTCTACGACGACGATTTCAGCGCGTTCGAGCGCGAGGTGCCGGGCTTCCGCTACTACGCCTGCCTGTCGCGCGAGCCACGCGCGCTGCCGCGCACGCAGGACCGCAAGGGACACGTGCAGGGACTGCTGCAGGAACTCGTACCCTCGCCCGAAGGCGATATCGCTTATCTCTGCGGCAATCCGAACATGGTCGACGAAGCGTTCGCGCTGCTGAAGGACGCCGGCCTGCCCGTGCCGCACATCCGGCGCGAGAAATACGTCTCTTCGAAATAGGTCAGCCGAGCATGCGGCGCAGCGTGTTGTCTCGGAACCAGTAGTGGTGCGCGATGGCGGCGGCGGCATGCAGGCCGATCACCGCGTAGAAGATCTTGCCGAGCAGCACGTGGATCTCCTCGGTCCACTCGTGCAGGTCGTGATCGTTCGGGATCAGGTCCGGCAGCGTGATGCCGGTCAGCGGAATGACGACGGCGCGCTCGCCGCTCTGCGCGGTGACGAGCCCGAGCAGCGGCTGCACGATCAGGAATACGTAGAGCGCGACATGCGTGACCTTCGCCGCGATCGCCACCAGACGGCCCGGCGGCGGCACGATCGCCGGAACTGGCTGCATCAGGCGCGCGCCGATGCGCGGCAGCACGAGCAGCACGATCGCGAGGCCGAGTGCCATGTGCCACTGCATTACCGCGATGCGCGCCGGGCGGTCGGGCGCGAAGCCGCGCAGTTCGGCGGTCGCGTAGACCGCGATCATCAGCAGCAGCGTCGTCCAGTGCAGCACGCGCACGAGGCGCGAGTAAGTTGTTGCGGGATCGCTCATTTCGCGCCTTTCGTACGACAGATGCAGTCGACGAGGTGGTCGTTGACCATGCCGGTCGCCTGCAGGAACGCGTAGCAGATCGTCGTGCCGACGAAGGTGAACCCCTGTTTGCGCAGCGCCTTGCTGAGCCGGTCAGACAGCGGCGTGCTCGCCGGCACGTCGCCGCGACCGCGCGGCGCGTTGTCGACGGGCTTGCCGTCGACGAAAGCCCACAGATACGCATCGAGGCTGCCGTGTTCGCGCTGCACGGCCTGTGCGGCCAGCGCGTTGCGGCGCACTGCATAGACCTTGAGCCGGTTGCGCACGATGCCGGGATCGGTCAGCGCACGCTCGAGCTGCTTGTCGGTGAGTTTCGCGCAGCGGTCGATGTCGAAATCGTGGAAGACGCGGCGATAGTTGTCGCGCTTTTCGAGAATCGTGCGCCAGGATAGTCCGGCCTGCGCGCCTTCGAGGCAGAGGAATTCGAACAGCGCCCGGTCGCCGTGCAGCGGCCGGCCCCATTCGTTGTCGTGGTAGTCCCGTTCGCTGTCGCTGGATTCGGCCCAGAAGCAGCGCTTGACCGCGCTCGAACTCATCTGCGCACCTGACGCAGCCAGTCGTCGAGGTTGTAGTAGTTCGTCACGCGACAGATCTGGCCGTCGGAAATCTCGAAGAACGCGCCGCCCGGCAGCACGTAGCGCTGGCCGGACGCGGGCGGGAGTCCTTCGTCGGTGACGAGGTATTCGCCGTGCACCACGTACTCGGCGGCGGCGCGCGACCCGTCGGCGTTCGCCATGACGACGATGTCGCGCAGCTGCTCGCGATAGCTGCGCTGCATGCGCGCGAGAAATTCGCGGAACGCGTCGCGACCGGTCTCGCGCCCGCCCTGGTTGATGTCGTGGTGCACGTCGTCGCCGAGGCAGGCGAGCATGCCCTCCCAGTCGCCGCGGTTGAACGCCATGTAGTAACGCAGCAGCAGTTCGGTCGCGCGATCCATGGCGCGCACGCCGTCGATGATCATGCAGGGCTCCGGCCGGCACGTTCGCCGGGAAATTTCGCGGGACCCAAGCATAGCCGCGGCGTCGGTGCGATGCAGCTTCGACGCGGGGCCCGATGCGGCGAAACCTCGATGCGGCTAGACGAAGGTCGTGTCGCGTGCACGCGGGCGTCCTGCAGCCCTGCCGTATCATCACGGGTTTCCGCGACACCGATCCCATGACCGATTCCGCTTCACGCCGCGGCGCACTGCTCGCACTGGCCGTGCTGACCCTGGTCTGGAGCTACAACTGGGTCGTCATGAAGCAGGTGCTGCAGTATTCCGGGCCGTTCGAGTTTGCGGCGGTCCGCGGCGTGCTCGCGACGCTCGTGCTGTTCGCCGTGCTCGCGCTGCGCGGAGAGACGCTGCGCCCGCCGCCGCTCAAGCCCGTGATCCTGCTCGGCCTCGCACAGACGACGGCATTCCAGTCACTGGTGCAGTGGGCGCTCGTCGACGGCGGGGCCGGCAAGACCGCGATGCTCGCGTACACGATGCCGTTCTGGTTGCTGCTGCTCGCGTGGCCGCTGCTGCGCGAGCGTCCCGACCGGCGACGCCTCGCGTTCGCCGCGCTGGCCGGCGTCGGGTTGATCGGCGTGCTGCAGCCGTGGCACGGACTCGGCGCGAATTCGAGCGCGCTGCTCGCGCTGGCCAGCGGTCTGTCCTGGGCGCTCGCCGTCGCGATCTCGAAGAAAGCGTTCGCGGGCGGCGGCATCACGCCGCTGCGGCTGACCGCGTGGCAGATGCTGTTCGGCGCGATCGGCCTGTGCGTGATAGCGCTGCTCGTGCCCGAGCGCGGCATCGCCTGGGAAACGCCGTTTCTCTGGGGCCTCGCCTACAACGCCGTGCTCGCGTCGGGACTGGCCTGGGTGCTCTGGGCGCTGATCGTGCAGCGCCTGCCGGCCACCGTCGCCGGCATCGTGAGTCTCGCCGTGCCGATCTGCGGCGTGCTGCTGGCCTGGGCGCTGCTCGGCGAACGGCCGGATGCCTGGGAAGCCGCGGGCATTG
>CAMLLF010000414.1 GCA_946480705.1 uncultured Lysobacteraceae bacterium
CAGCTGCGCTTCGATCTCGCCGAGTTCGATGCGGAAGCCGCGCAGCTTGATCTGGTCGTCGAGGCGGCCGAGGAACTGCAGCTGCCCGTCGCGGCTCCAGCAGACGCGATCGCCGGTGCGGTAGCAGCGTTCGCCATCGACGTCGACGAAGCGCGCGGCGGTAAGGTCGGCGCGGTTCCAGTAGCCGGTCGAGACGCTGCTGCCGCCGATGTAGAGCTCTCCGGGCACGCCCGGCGCGACGCGCGATCCGTTCGGATCGAGCACGTGGCAGCGCGTGTTCGCGAGCGGGCGGCCGATGCTGACGACGGACTGCGCATCGTCGAAACCGGTCAGGTCGCAGAGCGTCGCGCCGACCGTCGTCTCGGTCGGGCCGTAGCTGTTGAGCAGTTGCACGCGCGTGCCGAATCGTGCGGTCCACGCCGCGACCTTGTCCGGCTGCACGGCTTCGCCGCCGAGCACGCAGAGCCGCAGCGACGTCGTGCGCGCAAGATCCTCGTCGGCGAATTCGTCGACGAGCACATGCCACAGCGCGGTCGGCAGGATGATCGCGTTCAGCGCGTGCCGTTCGACGAAACGCCAGAACGCGAGGCTGTCTTCGAGTACCTGCGCATCGCGCAGCACGAGGCAGGCGCCCTGCGACAGCGTCAGGAAACATTCCTCGACGAACACGTCGAAGCCGAACGCGGCGCACTGCAGCACGCGCTCGCCGGCGGTCACGGCGTAGTGCCGCTGCGCCGCGGCCAGATAGTTCGTCGCCGCCGCGTGGCTGACCATGACGCCTTTCGGCGCGCCGGTCGACCCCGAGGTATAGATGAGATAGGCGAGATCGCCGGCCTCCAGACCGGTCTCCGCGCGCGTCGGCGGCAGCGGTGACGCCGCGGCGCACTGCGCCTGCCGCGCGTCGTCGTCGAGCAACCAGGTTTCCGTGCCGGCGTCGGCAACGAGCGCGGCCAGCGCCGATTCGGCCAGCAGCAGGGAAATACCGGAATCGTCGAGGATGTAGCGCAGCCGCGACGGCGGATAGTCGGGATCGAACGGCACGTAGGCCGCGCCGGCCTTGAGCACGGCGAGCACGGCGACCGGCAGCAGCACCGAACGCTGCAGGCAGATGCCGACGCGATCGCCGCGCGCGACGCCATGCGCGCGCAGTACATGCGCGAGACGGTTCGCGCGTGCATCGAGTTCGGCATAGCTCGGCGCGGCGTCACCGGCGATCACCGCGCAGGCCGCGCCGTTCTCGCGCGCCCGACGCTCGAACGCGTCGTGGAGGCAGTCGTCCGCGACGAGCGTCGCGCCCTCGCCGGCCCAGCGCGCGAGCTGCGCTTCGTCGTCCGCGGCGAGCGCCGGCAGGCGGCTGATCGCACAATCCGGGTGCACGGCGATCGCGGCGAGCACGCGCTCGAACGCATCGGCAAGGTGCTCGATCGTCGCGCGGTCGAACAGCGCGTCGGCATAGTGCCAGCACAGTTCCAGACCGCCGTCGCTTGGCTGGGCCGTCAGTTCGAGATCGAACTTCGCGACCGACGCGTCACCGCCCTGCTCCATCCAGTGCGTGTCGAGACCCGGCAGGCGCAGCTCCGGCTGCGCGTCGTTCTGCAACTCGAACAGGATCTGGAACAGCGGCGACCAGGCGAGGCTGCGCTCGGGCTGCAGGCGTTCGACGAGCAGCTCGAACGGCACTTCTTGATGCTCGAACGCGTCGAGCACCGTGCGGCGGCCTCGCTGCAGGCAGTCGGCGAAACTCGGATCACCGCGCAGGTCGGCACGCAGCACGAGCGTGTTGACGAAGAAGCCGATCAACGGCTCCAGCGCCGCATGCGTGCGGCCGGCGACCGGCGTGCCGATCGCGATGTCCGCCTCGCCGCTCGCGCGGCCGAGCAGTACGGCGAGCGCGCTCTGCAGCACCATGAACAAGGTTGCATTGTGGCTTATGCCGAGCTGCGTCAGCGACTGCACGAGCGCCGGCGCAATGGCGCGGCGCAGTCGGCGTCCGCGATACGACTGCAGCGCCGGACGCGGCCGGTCGAGCGGCAGGCTGTGCACGGCCGGCAGCGCGTCGAGCTGCGCCTGCCAGTAGTCGAGGCTCGCCTGCAGCGCCGGTCCGGCGACGCGTTCGCGCTGCCACACCGCGTAGTCGGCGTACTGGATCGCAAGCGGTGCGAGCGCGGCGGCTGCACCGGCGGTTTCCACGGCGTACAGCGCCGCGAGTTCCTGCAGGAACGGCACGACCGACCAGCCGTCGGCGGCGATGTGGTGCAAGGTCAGCAGCAGCACGTGCTGCTGCGCGTCCAGGCGCAGCACCATCGCACGCAGCGGCAGATCGCGCGTAAGGTCGAACGCGGCCTGCGCCTGTTCGGCGCGCTGCGCGTCGACGACCGCGTCGCGCGCGCCGGCGTCGAGCGCACCGAGATCGATCAGCGGAACGACGAGCCCGGACGGTTCCATGACGACCTGTCGCACCGCGTCGCCGTCGCTCCCGAACCGCGTGCGCAGCACTTCATGGCGATGCACGACGCCGTCGAGCGCACGGCGCAGCGCATCTACGTCGAGCGCGCCATCGATGCGGAAGGCCGCCGGCAGGTTGTAGTGCGCGCTGCCGCCGTCGAGGCGATCGAGCATCCACAGGCGCTGCTGCGGATACGACAGCGGCAGATCGCGCTCGCGCGACACGCGTTCGATCGCCTGGCGCTGCGAACGCGCGCGATCGACATGCGCGGCCTGGCTGCGCACCGTGACGTGCTCGAACACCGAACGCAGCGCGACATCCTTGCCGAATTCCTCGCCGATTGCGCTCGCGACACGCGAGGCCAGCAGCGAATGCCCGCCGAGCGCGAAGAAGCTCGTGTCGACGGCGACGCTGTCGATGCCGAGGACGCGTTGCCAGATCGCGGCGATGCGCAGTTCGCTCGGCGTCTGCGGCGCGGCCCGAGACGGCTGCGCGGTGACGTCGACGGCCGGCAGCGCGCGCCGGTCGATCTTGCCGTTCGCGGTCAGCGGCAGCGCCGCCAGCGGTACGACGACGGCCGGCTGCATGTAGTCCGGCAGGCGCGCGCGCAGTTCGGCGAGGACCTGCTGCGCGAATGCCGAGACGCCTTCGGCATCGTGCCCGGCGACCGCGGCGCTCGCCGCATAGGCGACGAGGAAACGATTGGCGCCCTCGCCGTGCACGACCACGAGACCGCGCTCGACGCCGGCGCAATCGGCCAGCGCGGCTTGTATCTCGCCAAGTTCGATACGGAAGCCGCGCAGCTTGATCTGTTCGTCGACGCGGCCGAGAAATTCGAGTTCGCCGTCGAGGCGCCGGCGCACGCGGTCGCCGCTGCGGTACAGCCGCACGCCGGCCAGCGTGCCGCGTCCGTCGACGAAGCGTTCCGCGGTCAGCGCATCGCGGCCGAGATAGCCGCGCGCGAGACCGGCACCGGCGATGTACAGCTCGCCCGCGGCGCCGAGCGGCACGGGTTCGCCGCGCGCATCGAGCACATGCACCGCGCAGTTCGGCAGCGCCGTGCCGATCGCCAGCGGCGCGCCGGCACGCACGCGCGCCTGCGTCGCGACGACGCTGCATTCGGTAGGACCGTAGGCATTGAACACCGCGCATTTTTCCGCCCAGGTCCAGGCCAGGCGATCGTCGCAGGCTTCGCCGCCGACGACGAGCGAGCGCAGCGCGTAGTCCTGTGTCGCGTCGACCTGCGCGAGCGCGGCCGGCGGAATCAGCGCATGCGTGATGCGCTGCTGCTGCAGATAGGCCGACAGTTGCTCGCCGGAACGGCGCACTTCGTCGCTGCAGACGTAGAGCGCGGCGCCCTGGCTCAGCGTCCGCGCCCAGTCCCAGGTCGCGCCGTCGAAGCTGATCGACGAAAACTGCAGCACGCGGTCGTCTGCGCCGAGTGCATAGTCGGCGGCGAGTCCGTGCACGAGATTGACGAGGCCCGCGTGCTCGACCATGACGCCCTTGGGCTGGCCGGTCGAGCCCGACGTGTAGATCACATAGGCCAGATGCGACGGCGTCAGCGTGGGGACGGCCGGCGCGCGCGACAGCGCATCCGCATCGGCGAGCACGGCGTCGATGTCGAGCACGGTGACGCCGTCGCGCAGCGGCAGTGACGGTCGCAGCGCAGCACTCGTCAGCACGCAGGCCACGGCGCTGTCGTCGATCAGATAGGCCAGGCGCTGCGCCGGATACGACGGATCGAGCGGTACGTAGGCGCCGCCGGCTTCCAGTACCGCGAGCATGCCGATGACGGCTTCGCAGCGGCGTTCCAGGCACAGGCCGACGCGCTGCTCGGGCCCGACGCCGGCGGCCTGCAGCGCATGCGCGAGCCCGCGCACGCGCTGGCGCAGCTGCGCATAGGTCAGCGACCGCGTGTCGTCGACGAGCGCGATCGCATCCGGCGTGCGCTGCGCCTGACGCGCGACGAGTTCGTGCGCGAGCACGGGTTCGATCGCCATCGAGGCACCCTGCGCGAGCGCGAGGACCGTCGCCGCTTCCGACGGCGGCAGCGCCGCGAGCATCGGCTCGATCAGCTTCGCGAACTCCGACCTCGCGTTCACCGGCAACTACGCGATTCAGGGCAACTACAACGGCTTCCAGGTCTGGGACATCTCGAACCCATCCAAGCCGA
>CAMLLF010000415.1 GCA_946480705.1 uncultured Lysobacteraceae bacterium
GGTCAGCCCGGCGGCGCGGGCAACCGCGACCGGCGCGGCGGAGTCCCACTGGTACATCCCGCCGGCGTGCACGTAGGCGTCGACCTCGCCCCGGACCACCGCGACCGTCTTGTAGCCGGCCGAGCCCAGCGGCAAGCTCGAGCCCGAACAGGCCGTGTCGGTGGAAGTCGCATTCGGCCTGCTCGGCTATCTGGCGGGCGTCGACAGCATCGTCACCTCGCACGAAGCGGAGTTCGTCAATCAGCTCATGGACGAACTGAAACTGTCCACGCGCGCGCGCGACCTCGCGCAGCAGGCCTTCGCCCGCGGCCGCAAGCGCGAAATCGACGTCGACGAGGAACTCGACCGTTTCCTGCAGAGCTATCCGCGCGGCGGCGGCGAAGCACGCCGCCTGCACGATGCGCTGTATCGCCTCGCCGCCGCCGACGGCCGTCTGCAGCCGCGCGAGAAGGCGTTCCTGGATGCGGCGACGGCGAAGCTGGGCTTCGCCTAGCGGAAATCGGGGGAATCGGGAATGGAGAATCGTCAGGGCAACGGCAAACCCATCCCGCCCGGGCCCACGGCCGTCGAAGGCGGGGTTACCTCGCTTCGACGATTCCCTATTCCCGATTCCCGGCAATGCGCCCCATGAACTGCCGGTAGTAACGCAGTTCCGCGACGGAATCGCGGGCGTCGGACAGGGCCGTGTGGGCCGATTCCTTGACGTGGCCGCGCGCGACGTCGGGCGCCCAGCGCCGCGCGAGTTCCTTGATCGTGGAAACATCCATATTGCGATAATGGAAAAAACGCTCCAGGCGCGGCGCGAGGCGGTGCAGGAAGCGGCGGTCCTGGCAGATCGAGTTGCCGCACATCGGCGACTTGCCGGCGGGCACCCAGCGGGCGAGGAAATCGACGGTCAGCGCCTCGGCGACGCCGAGCTCGACCGTCGATTCGACGACGCGCTGCCATAACCCGGACTTGCGATGCTGGTTTCGATTCCAGTCGTCCATGGCGTCGAGCCTCTCGACCGGATGGCGGATCGCGAATTCGGGCCCTTCGGCCAGCACGTTGAGTTCGCGATCGGTCACCAGCGTCGCGATTTCCAGGATCGAATCGCTGTCCGGATCGAGCCCGGTCATCTCCAGGTCGATCCAGATCAGGTTGTCCTCGTGCGGCTGCGGCATCGTCCTTGTCTCCGGGAAAGCGGCGGAAGCCGGCGATGGTAATACCAGAGAATCTCCAAAACCGCCGTCCCGGCGATTCTGGAGTCGCCGGCCGGCGGTCAATTTGCGCCCCCCTGCCCCGGCGTATACGCTGCGCCTACCCCAGGGGGACAGGGGCGGGGGAATGGACAGGGTATTGCTGCTGGAGGCCTCGGCGACACGTCGGCGGGCGGTTCGATCGCTGCTGACGCCGAAAGGCTACGACGTTACCGAAGCCACCGATTACGCGCAGGCGATCGACGTATTGCGGCGCCAGGGCGAAACCGTCAGCGCGTTGCGCGCGATCGTGCTGGGCTGGCCGGAATTCGCCGACAGTCTCGCCGATGAACTGTTCGCGCTGCTGCGGCGCGAGGAGTTCGAGCACCTCGCCGTGCTGCTGCTCGCCGACCGCAACGACGCGGGCGCGGTCAACTGGATGATGAAGCGCCAGAGCACCGCGCTGCTGCTGTGGTCCGACTACAGCGAATGCGCCGATGCGCTGGCCAAGCTGCTCGCGCCCGCGACGCATGCGCAGGATCTCAATATCGGCGGCCAGTCGCACCTGCGCATCCTGTTCGTCGACGACTCGGCCACGGTGCGCACCGCGTTCCGCCGTCTGCTCATGAAGCAAGGCTATGTCGTGGAGACGGCCAACGACGTCGAGGACGGCTGGGCCAAGGCGCAGGCGGCTTCGTTCGACATCGCGATCATCGACTATTTCATGCCGGGCGAACCCGGTCCGGCGCTCGTGCGCCGCCTCAAGGACGATCCGCGCACGGCCGGCGTGCTGACCGCGATCATCACCGGCACCTATTCCGACCGCGTCATCAACGAATCGCTGGCCGCCGGCGCGCTTGAGTGCCTGTTCAAGAGCGAGGCGCGCGAACTGTTCCTCGCGCGCCTGGGCTCGCTCGCGCGCGCCGTGCAGGATCGCCAGTCGGTCGACGCCGAGCGGCGCCGGCTGCAGAGCATCCTGTCCTCGGTCGGCGACGGCGTCTACGGCGTGGACGCACGCGGCGTCGTGCAGTTCGTCAATCCGGCCGCGCTCGACATGCTCGGCTACGACCGCACCGATGAATTCATCGGCCGCAGCGCGCATGAACTTTTCCACTATGCGTTCGAAGACGGCACGGCGACCACGCCGGCGACGTGCTTCCTGTCGCAGGCCTACGCGCAGGGCAGCCAGGTGCCCGGCTGGCAGTCGGTGTTCTGGACGCGCGGCAACCGCTCTATGCCGGTCGAATGCACGGTCTATCCGCTGAACCTCGACGGCCGCCGCGAAGGCTCGGTCGTCGCGTTCCGCGACATCTCGACGCGGCGCATGCTCGAGGAGGAACTGCGCTGGCAGGCCAGCCACGACGCGCTGACCAAGCTCAAGAACCGCGCCTGGTTCGAGACCCAGCTCGAGCAGGAGATCACGCGGCTCAGGCGCACCGACCAGATCTCGATACTGCTGTTCCTCGATCTCGACCGCTTCAAGTACATCAACGACACGGCCGGGCACACCGCGGGCGATCAGTTGCTCGTCGACATGAGCCGGCGCCTGTCGACGCGGCTGCGCGGCTCGGACCATCTCGCGCGCATGGGCGGCGACGAATACGCCGTGATCCTGCGCAACATCAGCCCCGAGCGCATCAACGCGATCGCCGACGATTTCCGCCGCGCCATCGTCGGTTCGCCGTTCGTCTACGGCGGCAAGAGCTATCGCGTCGGCGTCAGCATCGGCGTGGCCGTGCTCGACCAGCACACGCCGTCGCGCACCGAAGCCATGGCCAACGCCGACATCGCGCTGCACATGGCCAAGAGCCACGGCCGCAACCAGGTGCACGTGTTCGCCGAGGACGCCGAGCAGCGCACCCTCATGGACCTGGAGCTCGGCTGGAGCGCGCGGCTGGAAGAAGCGCTGCGCCTGGATCAGTTCGTGCTGTGCTTCCAGCCCATCCTGCCGCTGCGCCAGATCGACTGCGACAGCCTGCCCGAGCAGCAGGGCGCATTGTGGACAAGGCACCTGCGCCGCAACCAGCAGCAGCGCGCGTTCTACGAGGCGCTGATCCGCCTGCGCAATCCCGACGGCACGCTGGTCGCGCCGTCGGCCTTCCTGCCCGCGGCCGAGCGCTTCAGCCTGATCGCCGAGATCGACCGCTGGGTCATCCGCAACACGCTCAAGGCGCTGCGCGAAACTTCGCTGCAGGATCCGCCGATCGGCGTGTCGATCAACCTGTCGGCGCAGGCCATCGGCCAGGCCGACCTGGCGCGCTTCATCACCGACCGTCTCGTCGAATACAACGTCGACCCGCGCGCGGTCGCGTTCGAGATCACCGAGACCGGCGCGCTCAACAACCTCGAAGCCGCGCGCAATCTGATCAACGAACTGCGCGGCTTCGGCTGCCGCTTCGCGCTCGACGACTTCGGCGTCGGCTTCTCGTCGTTCACGCATCTGAAGCATCTCGATGTCGACATGCTGAAGATCGACGGCTCGTTCACCCAGGGACTGCTGACCGACCCGGTCGATCTCGCAGTGATCACGGCCATCACGAGCATCGCCCACTCGATCGGCAAGATCACCGTCGCCGAATACGTCGACCGGCCCGAGATCCTGCGCGCGCTGCGCAACTGCGGCGTCGACTACGCGCAGGGCTTCTACGTCGGCCGGCCCAAGGCCGGCCTGCGCGCGGCCGGCGGCCAGCTCGAGATCGTCGGCGGCAACGAGGCCGCTACCGGATGAGCCCGCCGTAGCAGCGCGGCGGCACGCAGCCTGAACTCAGGAGGCACTTGCAGGGCCGCAGGCACATACGTACATTCGTACGCATGCCGACCGAAACTGCCCTGACCGCCAATCAACAGCGCGTACTCGACTTCATCGCCGACTACGTGGCCGAGCACGCGAACGCGCCGAGCCTGCGCGAAATCGCCGAGGCGCTGAGCCTGCGCAGCCACAGTTCGGCACAGGACTACGTCGAGGCGCTCGTGCGCAAGGGCGCGCTGGAACGCCTGCCGCAGCACCGCGGCCTGCGCCTCGCGCATCGCGCCGAGACGCCCCGCTCCGCACTGCGGGAGCTGCCGCTGGTCGGCCGCGTCGCCGCCGGCTCGCCGATCCTCTCCGACGCCAACATCGAAACGCGCTACGCGGTCGATGCGGCGCTGTTCCGCCCGCGCGCCGACTTCCTGCTGCGCGTCGTCGGCCTGTCGATGCGCGACGCCGGCATCCTCGACGGCGACCTCATCGCCGTGCATCGCACGCCGGATGCCGACGACGGCCGCATCATCGTCGCCCGCCTCGACGACGAGATCACGGTCAAGCGCCTGCGCCGCGAGCGCGGCCGTCTGCTGCTGGTTTCGGAAAACCCGGATTTCGCGCCGATCGAAGTCGATCCGCGGCGCACGAACGCCTTCGCGGTCGAAGGTCTCTATGTCGGCGTC
>CAMLLF010000416.1 GCA_946480705.1 uncultured Lysobacteraceae bacterium
GCGCGAAGCAAACCCATCCCCCATGCTCTCCCCCGATGGGGCAGTGTCGGCTACCTACAGAGTGGGATTGAAGCCCGCGCTTGTCACTGGTAAGAGTATTGGCGCAATAACCTTTACTTTTTCCCGCGCCAGTCTCGGCGTGGGGCATCCCAAAGATGCCCCGCGACGCGGAGCTGGAGGCGACAACATGCTCGACAAGCCGGCAGAGCGGCTATGGCACCGCGTCGTATTTCCGAAGGAGTTCGACACCGATTACGAGGAGCGCATCCTCGCCGAAGCCCCGCAGCATCGCGCAGCGACGGCTGAGTGAGAATACCTACCTGCGGACGCCGCATGATGCGCGTGATCTGCTGACGCTGCGATTGCTCGGCAATCCCGACGAACTGTTCATGTGTGTGTTCCTGGACAATCGGCACCGGGTCATCGCCTGCGAAGTCCTGTTCCGGGGAACGATAGACGGCTGCGCTGTGCATCCGCGGGTCATCGTTCGACAAGCCCTGCTGTGCAATGCAGCCGCCGTCATCCTGGCCCATACCCACCCAAACGGTGTCTGTGAGCCTTCTGAGGCGGAAAGGCGTCTTACGGAGCAGATTAAAGACGCTCTGCCCCTCATCGAGGTTCGGGTGCTCGATCACTTCGTGGTCGGCGTCGAGAACGCCGTCAGCATGGCCGAACGTGGGTTGATGTAGCGGAAAGAAACAGGGGCGCACGCACCCCTGTTTGCACAAGTCTGACCGTCGGAACCGGTAGCTTCGCTGCTGCCTAGAACGACCCGACGTGCATCCAGCGATCAGGAGGCCCATCGACCGGGCCTCCTGCTGCAAACAACTACGCCACCAACCCCGACAACGCGTCCACTATCTTGGCTCGTTCCCCAGTCGAAGAAATCAGGCGCGCCTCATTCGAGCCGCTCTTGAGTACTTCGAGAAGCACGCGCAAGTCGGAGTACTTTTCGATGAATGGAAACATGACCGATTCACACTCCGCAAAAATTGCCTCGGAGACAGGCCGGATGTCGCTTTCCGAAGCGACAGTCCACCGCTGCTGACCAATCCCCTTGAGGTTCCCCAGTTCGCAACCCACGGTCGCCGAATGCTTACGGTCGCTTTCCTTAATTAGTGGATTGTTTTTGTCCAGAATGGCCTCCTGAACGGCGTCCACGCGAATCGCGACGTTCAGAACAACGTCGAAATCGTCCGGCGGATGCCGGACGAAAGCCAAATGAATTGACGCCCAGCCGAAGGGCTTCGCCAAGCGGAACGACTGCCCAGCCGGTTTCGGATTAAAGCCTCGTGCTTGAAGCAGAGTTCCCATTGCAGCAAGTAGCTGCTTTTCCAACGCCCGAATGTCGTTCATTTTTTTTTAGAAGTGGCTGCGTATTACGACCGGGGCGACTTGCAGGAGACCCGTTGACCGGGTCTCCTGCTGAAAAAACTACGCCAGCAACGCCGATAAAGCGTCAATAGTCTTGGCTCGCTTATCAAGAAGTGGAGAAATGAGCTTTGCCTCGCCCGATCCGCTCTTGAGCACTTCGAGCATTACACGCAAATCGGAAAACTTTTCGATGAATGGAAACATCACCGATTCACATTCCGCAAAAATCGCCGCGGAAACAGGCGGGATATCGCTTTCCGAAGCGACGGTCCACCGCTGCTGACCAATCCCCTTGAGGTTTCCCAGTTCGCACCCCACGGTTGCCGAGAGTTTGCGATCGCTCTCTTTGATCAAGGGATTGCTTTTATCAACAATGGCATCCTGGACCGCATCTACGCGAACGGCGACATCCACAACCACGTCGAAATCCGTCGGTGGATGTCGGACGAAAGCAAGGTGGACGCACGCCCATCCGAACGGCTTCGCCAAGTGGAACGCCTGCCCGATCGGCTTTGGGTCGAAGCCGTGTTCCTTCAGCAGAGTACCCATTGCACTAAGAAGTTGCTTTTCCAACATTCGAATGTTGTTCATTTTACTGGATAGGTCCTCTCAACCGTTTCGATGATCGCGTGCTCTCCCCGCAATGCTCGCGGTGCGTTCTTGCCGACCAGCACAGCACCTTCGGTCGCCATTTTACCGTCTTTTGCCAGTTGAGCAGCGTTGCGCGTCGCATTGCCGGACTTCACTTCAACAGCAAGCAGCTTTCCGGCTGGGGTCTCTACAAGATGATCGATGAAGCGCAATCCTTCGGACGTTCGCGCGCCAACCTGGCTGCCAAGTATCGTGTTTCCTTCCGCGACCAATTCCTTCGCAGCCAGCCGTTCAGCGGCCTTTCCGGCAAGGCGGTTGGCGCCTATCCCAGCGCCGCCGACACCGGCGGCTTCGCCTGCGAGGTTGCTGGCCGCGAGAACTGCGCCCGGATTCGCCGCAGCAACCAAATACGCTTCGGCGGCAACAGGAGCCGCCAGTATGCCAGTCAAGGCCACACCGATCGCCGGCCCCAACCAGTCGCCCCTGGCGCGAGGCGGAGGTGTTACCCCTGCCTCTCTAGATATCGCATTGAAATCACGCGACTCTTGCCCATCGGGATCGACATGCCTATAGGGATTGTTGTTGGCGTACCAGTAACGGTTGAAGGACGATGCCGAGGCATCGGCAGGATCAACCGCCAGAAAGCGGGCCGCAAACGGGTCATAGTAGCGGGCCTGCATGGAGCTGAGCCCGGTCTCAGCATCAGCGACGTGCCCGGCAAATCCCGGCGTGGATTCGGCGGTCGCTCCCCAGCCATAGGGCTTGTAATCTTCGCGTCCTGACGGCGTGCCACTTGCATTTGTCGTGCGTGCGGGGGAACCAATGGCATCGGTGTGGATGTACTGGCGGCCTACCGTACCGTCTTCCGCGATCAGGCTCCGTCCCAGGTAGACATAACGCTTGTTGCCTCCCGTAGCTGGCGGATACTGCGCATCGCCGTTCTGGAAGCCACTGCGGAAAATGCCATCGTTGGCTGGGGTGCTCTGATAAACAAGTTGTCCGGCCTGGCTATAGATCTGGACAGTAGTAACACCTGCCTTGGTCACGCTCGTGCGGCGACCATGGCCATCGTAGCGGTAGGTCGCTACCGACGGCCCAACGCTGGTCACCCGGTCAGCTAAGTCGACGCCAAACGTCTGCGCAGCGCCTGTACTGGACCGGCTGGCTGCTCTTCCACGCGTGTCGTAACCGTAAGTGAGAATGACCAATCCATCGCTGGGTCTGTCGATCTGGTCGAGCCGCTGCGTGAGTGCGTTGTAGCGGTAAACCCAGTCGCCGTTCTTTGGCGTCGACATCTCGCGCAAGTTGTCGAGCGGGTCGTAGATGAAAGACTGCGTGCCTCCCCAGATCGGCGTGTTCGTCGCAGTCTTGAGCCGATCGCGATCGTCGTAGGTCATCGTCCGCGTGAAGGCACCCGCGAAGTGATCCGTGATGGCGTTGACGTTCCCGTTCTCGTCGTAGCTGTAGCCATCGTCGAGGATGCCGGTGTCGGTGCTGCGGCTCGGTAGTCCGCGCAGGTTCTGCTGGGTCGCATGAACGATGCCGTTGCCGTAGGTCAGGTTCTTGAGCGCTCCGTTCGGATAGCGCGTTATGCCGGAGGCGTAGTTTCCGGCCTGCGTGGCTTCGCCAAGCGCATTCGGCGCATAGGCAACGTTCACGCCGTCGGGATAGGTCAGGCTCGCGATGTGGCCGTTTGGGCTGTGCGTGTAGCTCAGCGGATAGTTCACGCCGCCGAGATTCAGCGTCTCGCTCGTCATCAGGCGGCGCTTGTTGTATAGCGTCGTCCAAGTGCTGTTGTCCGACTGCACCGATTCGGGCAAGCCGTCCGGCGTAAAACCGATGACCACCGACGGACTTCCGTCGCCGAAGCGTGTGCGCCAGAGCCGTTCACGTGCGTCGTAGTCATAGCTGACTTTCTGGTTCGCGGCGACGCTACCGCTCTGGCAGTTGAGCGGGTCGTTCAACGCTTGGCCGCTTGCCTTCCATTCCACAAGGTTCGAGGTGTTGTAGCTCAACACCGTTGCGCCGCTTTCCGCCTCGATCGTCTTGCACAGCAGTTGACCGGAATCGTAGACGTAGCGCCGGACCTGGCTAATCGGGCTTCCTCCGTAGGTGCCGCTACGAGTCAGGGTCAGCGGCTTGCCGAACACATCCCGCGTGTAGGTTGTCGTGACCGAGAGCGGCTCGCTGATCGTCAGCGGTGCCGACGTGTCTGGCTCGTCGAATGCCTGGAATGTCGTGCTGGTGACTTTACTGCGCGCGTTGATGAACTGCGTCGTGAATGGTGCGATGTAGTTCGTCTCTGTCGTCAGCGCGCCGAGTTCGGAGTCTTGCGCTGTATCAGTAACGCGGCCGAGCGCGTCGTAAATGGTGTTCGTGCCGGTTGTCGCGTTTGTCGACGCGGAGGGGTAGCTAACGAAGGTCTCGCGACTGGCGTAGTCGAAGCCCCGTCGCACATTTCGCTCCGTGCCCGACACGTTCGCCGTGTCGTATTCCTGGGTGAGCCGTGGTCGCAGCCGCTGGTCGTAGTGAATAACCTTGCGTGCGTTCCCTGTACTCGTTGTCTGACGCCAGTGGGTGCCAGCGATCCCAAGTTCCGTGCCCACTCGATCGTACTGAATCGTCGTTGGTGCCC
>CAMLLF010000417.1 GCA_946480705.1 uncultured Lysobacteraceae bacterium
TTCAGCAGCAGCGCGGCGAGGGCCGGGGAGAGGGTCAGGGAGTTGAACGCCGAGATGACCGTCGAGGCGGCGATGGTCAGGGCGAACTGGCGATAGAACTGACCGGTCACGCCGTCGATGAACGCGATCGGCACGAACACCGCGCACAGCACGAGCGCGATCGCGACGATCGGACCGCTGACCTCGCCCATCGCGCGGTGCGCCGCCTCGAGCGGCGAGTGGCCTTCCTCGATGTTGCGTTCGACGTTTTCCACGACGACGATCGCGTCGTCGACGACGATGCCGATCGCGAGCACGAGCCCGAACAGCGTCAGCACGTTGATGGAGAAGCCGAGCATCCAGAGCACGGCGAAGGTGCCGACCACCGACACCGGCACGGCGAGCAGCGGAATGATCGACGCGCGCCAGGTCTGCAGGAACAGGATCACGACGATGACGACGAGCGCGATGGCCTCGAACAGCGTCGTGATGACGGCCTTGATCGAATCGCGCACGAATACGGTCGGGTCGTAGACCACGTCCCAGGTCACGCCTTCGGGAAACGCCTTCGCGAGTTCGCCCATCTTCTCGCGCACCGCGTCGGACATCGCGATCGCGTTGCTGCCGGGCGCCTGGAAGATCGGAATCGCGACGGCCTGCTGGTTCGACAGCAGCGAGCGCAACGCGTATTCCGACGCGCCGAGTTCGACGCGCGCGACGTCCTTGAGCCGCGAGACCGTGCCGTTGACGTCGGTCTTGATGACGATGTTGCTGAACTCTTCCTCGGTGACGAGTCGTCCCTGCGCATTGATCGACAGCTGCATCTCCGACGCCATCTTCTGCGGCGGCGCGCCGATCGAGCCGGCCGACACCTGCAGGTTCTGCTCCTGGATCGCGCGGATCACGTCACCGGCGGTCAGGCCGAGCGCGGCGACGCGGTCGGGCTGCAGCCAGACGCGCATCGAATAGTCGCCCGCACCGAAGATCAGCGCCTGGCCGACGCCCGGAATGCGCGCGATCTCGTCCTTGACGTGCAGTACCGCGTAATTGCGCAGGTAGGTGATGTCGTAGTTGCCCTTGGGCGAGAGCAGATGCACGACCATGGTCAGGTTCGGCGACTGCTTGAGCGTCGTGACGCCGAGCCGGCGCACATCCTCGGGCAGGCGCGGCGTCGCCTGGCTCACGCGGTTCTGCACCTGGACCTGCGCGAGATCGATGTCGGTGCCGATCCGGAACGTGACCGTCAAGGTCATGACGCCGTCGGAACCGGCGACCGCCTTCATGTAGATCATGTTCTCGACGCCGGTGATCGCCTCTTCGAGCGGCGCGGCGACGGTTTCGGCGATCGTCTTCGGATTGGCGCCCGGATAGACCGCGCGCACCTGCACCGACGGCGGAACGACGTCGGGGTATTCGCTGATCGGCAGCATCGGAATCGCGATGAGGCCGGCCACGAAGATGATGATGGACAGGACCGCCGCGAAGATCGGGCGGTCTACGAAAAATCGTGAAAAATCCACGGTTGTACTCCTTTACCGGGGAAAGCCTTGGTTGTCGTGCAGGACGGCGTGGCTCGGACGCGTCTCACTAGAGAAAGCGCGCCTCGCCTCGGACACTGGGTCGTCACTTCACCCCCGCCGCCGTCGCCACCGCCGGCGCCTGTTCGGGCTTCTCCATCGGCACGACCTGCGGATCCACCGGCATGCCCGGGAAGAACACCTTCTGCACGCCGTTGACGACGACGCGGTCCTCGGCGGTCAGTCCCTCGGAGACGATGCGCAGTCCGTCGACCTGCGCGCCGAGCTTCACGTCGCGGCGCAGCGCCTTGTTCTCGGGACCGATCACGTAGACGAACTTGCGGTCCTGGTCGGTCAGCACGGCGCGGTCGTTGATCAGCAGCGCCGACTGCGCACCGCTGCCGAGCAGTTGCACGCGCGCGAACAGGCCCGGCGTGAACAGCCCGTCCTTGTTCGAGAACACGGCGCGCGCGCGGATCGTGCCGGTGCCCGCGTCGAGCTCGTTGTCGACGAAGTTCATCGTGCCCTGGTGCGGATAGCCTTCCTCGTCGGAAAGGCCCATGCGTACCGGATTGCCGGCCTCGCGCGCACTTGGCAGTTCGCCGGCGCGTTCGAGTCCCTGGTAGCGCAGGTAGGTGTTCTCGTCGCCTTCGAAGCTCACGTAGACCGGATCCATCGACACGACCGTGGTCAGCAGCGTCGTGCCCGGTGCGACGAGGTTGCCCGGCGTGACCAGCGCCTTGCCGACGCGGCCGTCGATCGGTGCGGTCACGCGCGTGAACTCGAGGTTGAGCCTCGCCTGCTCGGCCGCGGCCTGGGTCGCCTTGATATCGGCCTGCGCCTGGGCGAGATCGTCCTCGCGCTGGTCGAGATCGTTGCGCGCAACGAGCTTGCTCGCGACAAGCTGGCGCGAGCGTTCGAGCTGGCGCTGTGCCAGCGCCGCGCGCGAGCGCGCGCGTTCGACTTCAGCGACCGCGCGGGCATGTGCCGCACGGTATTCGCGGTCGTCGATCTGGAACAGAAGATCGCCCTTCTTCACCTCGCGGCCTTCCTCGAAGTTCGCCTGGTCGAGATAGCCGGCGACACGCGGCCGGACCTCGACCTTGTCGACGGCCTCGATGCGGCCGGTGAATTCGTCCCAGAGCGTCACGTCTTTCTTGACGACGGCGGCGACGCTGACCTGCGGCGGCGGCATCTGCGGCGGTGCGGCCGAGCCGCTGCAGCCGGCGAGGGCCAGACCGAGCAGCATCAGCAGGCCGGCATTGGCGAGCGCGGGCCAGACGGGGATCGTGGCATTGGCTTTCATGTTCCCACTCCTTCGGATCTTCAATCGTTCACGGGTACGGGGGTTCCGCCGGCGCGCAGGTCGAGCACGGCTGCGCTGCCGTCGGAATGCTGCAGAAGATCGATCACGGCGCGGCCGACGGCGTCGACCTCGAGCCATTCGCTGCAGGCGCAGTGATCGTTGCGGTGCGTGCGCACGAGGCCGTTCAGCGCGAGCTGCTGCACGCGCACCGGCATGTCGCGGTTCTCGCCGTGCATAACCTTGGCGAGCATGCGCAGCGCGGCGTTCGCGATCGAGAAGTGGCCAAAACCGTACCACGGATGCGTGGTCGCGGCGCTCGCGATGCCGAGGTACAGCGCGTTCGGCGCGCCGTCGGCCAGCAGCGGAATCAGCGCGCGCGCCGCATTGAAATGCGTGACGACGTGCGCGTGCAGGCGGTCTTCGAGAAACACGTCGTTGCGGTCCATGAGCCGGCCGCAGTCGCGCTCGGGACCAATCGCGACGACCGCGCCCGCAAAGCGCCGGCGCAGCGCGACGAGCTGCTGCACGAGATCCCGGGACGCGGTTTCGCTCTCGACGCTCGCGGTCAGCACGGTCAGCGCCGACGGCTGGCCGAGCCGGTCGGCGAGCTGCAGCAGCGTGTCCCGGTGCCGGCCGACGGCGACGACCGGATAGCCCTCGGCCAGCAGGTTCGCGACGACGCCGCCGCCGATACCGCCGCTCGCACCGATGACGATGACACTGGATTTCATGGAAGCCGACCTCATGCCGTGACGACCGGCGGGCGCCTCCCCGTCCCGGTCGGCTGGACCGGGCGGTCCCCGGGGCGCCCGGGGTTCAGGTCCGGTGAGTTGGGCATGCCCCCGGGATTTGATTAGGGGGCCGAATCGGGAATGATTGTCCCGGATACGCAACAATGCAGGTCAGTTATGTCCCGCGACTTCAATGAAACCTTGATCTTTGTACGTGTGGTGGAACACGGCGGCTTCAGCGCCGCGGCCCGCTCGCTCGGACTGCCGAAGACCAGCGTCAGCCGCAAGGTCCAGGAGCTCGAGGAACGACTCGGCCTGCATCTGCTCAAGCGCATCGGGCTGACCGAGGCCGGCACGCTGTATTTCGAGCACTGCCGCCACATCGCGCGCGATCTCGAAGCCGCCGAGAGCGCGGTCAACCAGCTCCACGGCGCGCCGCGCGGCTGGCTGCGCGTGACCGCGCCGTACACGCTGGGCAGCAACGCGCTCGCACCGATCCTGCCGGAATTCCTGCAGCGCCATCCCGAATTGCGCGTCGAGCTGATTCTGAGCAACGACAAGCTCGACCTGATCGGCTCGGAGATCGACCTCGCCCTGCGCGTCGGCGCGCTCGCCGACTCCACGTTCACCGCGCGCCGGCTCGGCAGCTTCGTCGCGCAGGTCTATGCGAGCCACCAGTATCTCGCGCGCCACGGCGAGCCGACGCGTCCGGAAGAACTCGTGCACCACCGCACGCTCGCGATGAGCCAGCAGCGCGGCGCGAACGGCCGCTACTGCTGGACCTTGCGCAACGGCGAGCGCGGCGACGACTACGTCGTCGCGCCGAGCGTCGTCGCGAACGATCCGACCGTGCTGCGCAGCGCGCTCGTCGGCGACCAGGGCCTCGCGCTGATTTCCGACACGCTGGTCGAGCCGCTGGTCGCCGCGGGCAAGCTGCGCCGCGTGCTGCAGGGCTGGGAGAGCCCGGCCATGGACCTCAACGCGGTCTATCCGCCGGGCCGCTCGCAGCTGCCGAAGGTCCGCGTGTTCGTCGACTTCCTGCTCGAGCGCATGAGCCTAACCG
>CAMLLF010000418.1 GCA_946480705.1 uncultured Lysobacteraceae bacterium
CGGGCAAGCGTGACGCCGGCAAGGGCACCGCGGGCGGCGACAAGGGCGGCAAGGAGGCCACGGCCCGCCTGCGCAAGATCGTCGCCGAGCACACCGAGCAGGCTCGCGTATTCGTCGTAATCCTCGGCCAGCCGCAGCGCCTGCGCGCGATCCTGAGGCTCGACACCATCGGTGCCTTCGCGCATCAGCGCGACGCCGGTCGCGATGTCGCCGAGATCGCCGTAGAGATTCGCGAGCAACCGCTGCATCGCCTTGACGAGCGCGGGATCGGTACGCGCCGCGAGCTGCGCGCGCGCCGCGTCGAGCAGGCCGCGCAGGCTGACCTCGCGGCTCATCGCCTTGTCGGGCGCGGCCGCTTCGAACGCGTCGGTCAGAAACGTCAGCGCCTCGCGCGCGCGCGCGGCATCGCGGTCGGACGCCGCGCGCGCCTGCTGCGCCGCGGCCTCGGCGGCGAGCGCGCGGTTGCGCGCGAGATCGAGCCGCCACACGAACACGCCCGCAGCGACGACCGCCGCGACGCTCAGCGCGACGCCGAGGCGATGCCGCTGCACGAACTTGCGCAGCCGGTAGACGCGCGTGATGCGCGCGGCACGCACGGGCCGGCCGTCGAGGTAACGCTGGATGTCGTCGCGCAGCGCGCCGGCACTCGCGTAACGCTGCGCCGGATCGGCGTCGCAGGCTTTCGCGACGATGCCGCCGAGTTCCGCATCGAGCGGCAGCGGCGCGAGTCCGTCGATCGCTGCGCCGTCTGCGCGCCGCGCGGTCACGAGTTCGCGCAGCAGCACGCCGAGGCTGAAGAGGTCGCTCGCGGTGCTGATGACGCGGCCGTCGCGCTGTTCGGGGCTCGCGTAGCCCGGCGTGAATACGCGGGTCGAATCCGACGACTGCGCCTCGACATCGACGAGCCGCGCGACGCCGAAATCGAGCAGCTTGACTTGGCCGCCGCGCGCGACCAGCACGTTGGCCGGCTTCAGGTCGCGATGCACGACGAGGTGCCGGTGCGCATGACCGACCGCGTCGAGCATCGCGTCGAACAGCGCGAGCCGGTCGCGCAGCCGCGGCGCATGAATCGCCGTGTGCTGCAGCAGCGGCAGGCCGTCGACGAATTCCATCGCGAGCCACGGCTGGCCGTCGGCGGTTTCGCCGCCGTCGAGCAGCCGCGCGATGTTCGGATGATCGAGCGCGGCGAGAATCTGCCGCTCCTGGCGCAGCCGCCGCAGTCCGTCGGCGGTCGGAAAGCCGCGCAGGATCTTGATCGCGACCTGCTGCGTGAACCCGCCGTCGACGCGCTCGGCGAGCAGCACGGTGCCCATGCCGCCGGCGCCGAGTTCGCGCAGCAGCCGATACGGGCCGAGGCGCGTACCTTGCGCCGCGCTGCCGTGGTTCACGCTCGCGTCGATCGCGCGCGCAAGCGGATCGTCCGCATCGGCGTCGGCGGACAGCAGACGAGCGAGCAGTTCGCGATCGGCCGCATCGAGCGCCGATGCAGCAAGCGCGGCAGCGCGCTCATCCGTCGGCAGCAGCCGCAGGCGCTCGAACTCCGCATCGACGCGATCGAGCGCACTCGCGTTCATCGGCGAGTGCTTACGGCCAGACCTGCGGCCGCTTCACGCGCTGCCAGCGCGCGAGCGCCTCGCGCGTGCGCTGCCGGCCGATCTCGATGACTTCGGCCGCGCGCTGGAATTCGTAGAACGCGCAGACGTTGCGCGGAATCGAAATGACGAGATCCGGCGGCTGCGCGGCGAGCTTGTAGCGCGTCAGCGTTTCCTGCACGACGTCGAGCGAGCGCGCGAACAGGTCGAGCACGCCCGGCTCGGCAATCGTCACGCGCTTGCTGCGGCTCTCGAGAAAGCGCTCCCACAGCTCGCCGATGCGGCCCAGACCGGTCTGCCGGTTCGCTTCGTCGGGTTCGTGGATCTCAGGCCGCGTGATCGGCGTCTCGCGCTCGGCCACGCCTTCGGCTTCGGCGTTCACGTCGACGGCGATCGTCGCATCGGTGAGATCGCGCAAGGTCGGCGTCACCGGAACCGGATTGAGCAGGCCGCCGTCGACGAGTCGGCGGCCCTGATAGCGATGCGGCCGGAACACGGTCGGAATCGAGATCGACGCGCGGATCGCATCGAACAGCGAGCCGCGCGAGAACCAGACCTCGCGCTGCGCGTCGATGTCGACGGCGACCGCGGTGTAGCTGATCGGCAGGTCTTCGATGTTGGTCTCGCCGACGAGATCGCGCAGCGCGCCGATCACGCGCTGCCCCTTGATCAGGCCGCCGCCGCGCCAGCTCCAGTCGACGAGGCGCAGCACGTCGAAGGTTTTCAGCGAACTCGCCCACTCGCGGTATTCCGTGAGCTTGCCGGCGGCGTAGACGCCGCCGACGAGCGCGCCCATCGAACTGCCGGCGACCGAGCGGATCTCGTAGCCCTGCGCGCGCAGTTCCTCGATCACGCCGACGTGCGCGTAGCCGCGCGCGCCGCCGGAACCCAGCACCAGCGAAATGCTGCCGCGGCGCGGCGGATCGGTCATCTCGACGGGCAGGTTCATGGGTACTCCGGCAGCGGCGCTACTGATACGCGCCGATCGACAGCTGCAACAGGATCTTCATTTCCTCGCGCAGGCTCAGCGGCGCGACGACTTCCGCATCCGGTCCGTACTTCAGCACGTCCATCAGCAGTTCCTTGGAATTGCTGTACGGCACCTTGAGTTCGTAGCGACCATCGCTGAGGAACTGGCCCTGCTGCTGCGAGTGCCAGTGTTCGTCGGCGACCCAGCGCGACGCGTGCGGCGAGAAGCGCAGCGTGGCCCAGGCCTTCGGGGGGCCGGAAAAAATGCCGTAGCTCGCCGCGAGATGCGCATTGAGTTCGGTGTCGTCGCGATCGATCGCCGCCTCGTCCATCATCTGCGGCGACGCGATGCGGTCGACCGCGAAACTGCGCAGCGCTTCGCGCTCGTGGTCCCAGGCGTCGAGGTACCAGTTGTCGCGATAGTGAGCGAGACGCTGCGGCGACACGAGGCGCTCGGTCGTCGAGCCGGTCGAGCGCGCGCGGTAGCGGAATTTCAATTGCCGGCGCGCCATCACCGCGCCGGCGACGACGCGGAAGCTGATCTGGTCGAGCGTGCGCATGCCGCTCGCGATCACGCGGATGCGCTCGGTCGGCAGACGCGCGCCGCTCGCGTGATCCGACAGCAGCGTTTCGATGCGTTTCTCGAACGGCGCGAGCACGTCGGCGAGGATGCTCGGACCGCTGCGCGCGACGAGTTCGTTCAGCGCGAGCAGCGCGGAGAGTTCGTCGCTGGTCAGCCACAGGCCCGGCAGCTCGAAGCGTTCGGCCTCGGCCTGGTCGTAGCGGAAGGCCGCCTGTTCGCCCTCGCCGCTCTCGATCGGCGCGCCGAGCGCATCGCGCAGGAACGCGATGTCGCGGTACAGCGTCGCGCGGGAGCAGCCCAGTTCGTCCTTGAGGCGCTGCAGACTGACCGGATAACGGGACGTCTTCAGCAGGCGGTGCAGGCTAAGTATGCGTTCGTATCGGTCCATAGGGCTCCGATTGTGGCGGCTCGCCGGTGACAAGCGCTAGAGCCTGATCCGGACTTTCGGGCACGCGGACACGCCGCCGGCTCATCGCCGCCCGGCGGCGTCGCGTCCCGGCACGCGACGCCGCCGCGCGCGATCCGTGCGCGACGTCTCCATTGGTCCCGTAAATCCCGCCAGACTTCGCCAGGACGGCGCGAACCGCTGTCTCCGTCCTGTACCCTTTTGCGTATTGGCGTCGAACTGTAACCGCCTGCCGTCTCAGTTCCGGAGAACCGTGATGTCCCTGCCCCGTCTGCTGCTCGCGCTCGCCCTGACCCTGCCCACGCCAGCGTTCGCCGGCCCGCGCGAAGACGTCCACGCGGCCTATACCCGCTTCCTCGCGGCCAAGAGCTTCCGCGCGACCGTCACCGATGTCGGCAAGGGGCAGCAGCTCTCGCAGATGGACTTCGTCGCGCCCGACCGCTACCACATCAGGAACGGCCAGGGCCAGATGGAGCAGATCCTCATCGGCGACGACGCCTACACGCTGATCGACGGCAAGCGCGTGAAGCTGCCGATGCCGATCAAGGTCGGCCGCATCGTCGGCCAGTACCGCAACCAGAGCACGCTCGACGAGCTCGCGCGCGATCTCGACGTCACCGCACTCGGCGACGACACGGTCGACGGCGCCGCGGCGAAAGTCTATGCCTACACCGTGACCGAGCCCGCCAAGAGCGACGTCAAGGTCTGGATCGCCGTCGCGACCGGCATGCCGATCCAGCTCGAATCCAGCGGCCGATTCATGGGCGTGAAATCGACGACGCGGCTGCGCTATTACGACTACGACGATCCGACGATCCGCGTGTATGCACCGGTGGAGTGACGCCGCCGGCATGTTCACCGCGGCGCACGAGTCAACTCCGCTATGCTCGCGGACATGCCCTCGCCCGCCGTCCATCTCGGTCTCGACGCCGTCATCTTCGCCGTGACCGCCGAAGCGCCGCGCATCCTCACGGTGCGCGACGCGGCGAGCACCGACGAAGCGCTGCCGTCGGAGCGGCTGCTGTCGGAGTCGCTCGACGTGT
>CAMLLF010000419.1 GCA_946480705.1 uncultured Lysobacteraceae bacterium
GAAACCGTCGACGGCTTCGAGACGATCACGATCCACAAGGACCGCACCGAAACCGTCGACGGTCACGAGACGATCACGATCCACAAGAACCGCACCGAGACGGTCGACAAGAACGAAACGATCACGATCGGACAGAACCGCACCGAGGATGTCGGCAAGAACGAGACGGTCAGCATCGGCAAGAACCGCAAGGTCAATATCGGGCAGAACAAGTCCGAGACCATCGGCATGGGCTCGATGCTCAACGTCGGACTCGCCCAGGTCACGAACATCGGCGGCGCGTATGCGCTGAACGTCGGCGCGGGCTGGATGAGCAACGTCGGCCTGATGCATCTGCACAACGTCGGCGTGAAGCTCGCGGTGACGGTCGGCAAGACGATCAGCGTCAGCGCCGGCAATTCGGCGACCTACGAAGCCGGCGACAAGCTCTCGCTGATCTGCGGCGATTCGATGATCGTGCTCGAGAAGAACGGCACGATCACGATCAGCGGCAACAAGATCAAGGTGATCGGCGAAAAGCATGTCGATGTGAACGGCAAGCTCATCGACATCAACTGACATGGCGGAGCTGATCAATCACACCGCCTTTCCGGCCCTGCTCTACGACGCACTCGACCAGCACGACGCCGGATTCAGCGTGCTGGCCGCGCACCTGAGCTACGACCTCGTCATCCGTCCCGAGGACGGCGCGGCGACTCTGCGCTTCTGTGCCGAGCAGGCGCCGCTGTGCATGGCCGACGAACACTACGGCGAACCCGATCGCACGAGCACGCGGCTGGAAAGCGACATCGTGCCGTTCAAGCCGCGGCTCGATGTCGTCGTCAACGGCACGGCCTACGCGCCGGGCGACCGGCACGCGCCTGCGTTCGGCGCGGCGATCCGCGTCTACGACCGCACGCGCAGCGTGCTGGTCTGCGGTCCGCGCAGCTGGAAGCGCGGGCTGGCCGGCTGGGCCGTGACCGAGCCGCAGCCGATCGCCGCGCTGCCGCTGCGCTACGAATACGCGAGCGGCGGCCTGCACCACATCGAGAACCACGACTACGCCGCGTCGACGAACATCATCGGCATGGGCTGGTATCCGGCCGAATTCCTGCGCCAGTTCCGCGGCGACCTGCTGCCGGCACCGCAGATCGAGTCCTACGAGCACCGCCTGCGCGGCATCGGCGACGAGCTGCCGGCCGCGGGCTTCGGCTTCGTCGGCCGCGGCTGGCGCGGCCGCATCGAATACGCCGGTACCGCCGACGCGGCGTGGCAGGCCGAGCGCCATCCGCTGCTGCCGCGCGATTTCCGCATGGACTTCTGGAACGGCGCACCGCCCGAGCAGCAGTTCGAACATCCCAAGCCGCTGACGAGCGTGCCGATCGCGCTGCAGAACTTCGTGCCGGCACGCGACGTGCCGGCGCAGGGCGTCTATTTCGAGGTGCCGGTCGAGACCGTGTTCGCGCTGGTCGGCCTCGAGCGCGGCATCGGCCTGACGCGCGATCTCACGCTCGACACGATCGTCGTCGACATGGACGCGCGCAAGGTGTTCTGTACCTACCGCCTCGCGCTCGCCGAGGAGCTGGACATTGCCGAAGTGCAGCTGCGCTACATCGCCGCCGACGACCGCGACGCGCAGCGCGGGAAGGCCGCGCGCATGAACCCCGATCCGACGGTGCGCGAATTCGTGCCGCTGCCGCCGAGCCTCATGACGAAACCCGCCGGACACGCCGCCCATGGCCAGTAATCTCGCCGCGCGAAAAGATGGAAAATGGCGCATCGTATTCCTCGCGCCGGATTTCTGCCTGACGCCGGGCGTGCCTTCGCCCGTGCCGTATCCGGTGACTTCGGACCTCGGCAGCTCCAAGAACGTCGTCAAGTCGGTGCGGCTCAACAAGAAGCCCGCGTTCGTGTTCGACGCGAGCAAGGCGCCGCGCACGCTCGGCGACCAGGCCGGCACGAACAAGGGCGTCGTCAGCCACACCGTCGGCGCCGACTGCTGGGCGATGACGCATTCGCCGGACACGCGCATCGGCCAGAAATGGGTCGTGCGCAACGGCGAAATGTTCTACATGAACGGCAACTTCAACAAGCCGCCGGGCAAGAACCTCACGAAGAAAGAGCGCTGGGAAGAACGCAAGCGTCTCATCGAGCAGGGCAAGCAGAGTTCCGATCCGAAAGTCCGTGCGGCCGCCGAGCGCCTCGAACGCAACAACGTCGGCGTCGAGAAGGCCAAGCTCGCGCAGGACATCTACAACCCGGACAAGGGGCCGCCGGAAGGCTGGAAGAACATCAGCAACGATCCGGAAGCGCTGGCGAAATACGGCCTGACGCCGGATGACCTGAAGATCCAGGGCACACCGAGCTTCCGCGCCGGCATGTACGAACCCGACCCGGCCGTCTTCGGCAACGACATGCGGCCGTCGGTCGTGTTCCAGGGCACGAACCCGTCGAGCATGACGGACTGGAAGAACAATTTCGGCCAGGGCCTCAACATGAATTCGCCGTACTACGACCGCGCCGTGAACATCGGCACGGCGGTCGGCAATTCGGGCCAGTCGGTCGACATGGTCGGTCATTCGCTCGGCGGCGGCATGGCCTCGGCCGCCTCGCGCGCGAGCGGCGCGCCGGGATGGACGTTCAATTCGGCCGGCCTCAACGCGAATACCGTCTCGCGCTACGGCGGCACCAACCACGTGCCGGCCAGCGAGAACATCACCGGCTATCAGGTCGCGAACGAAGTGCTGACCGGCCTGCAGCAGCAGGGCTGGAAAGGCACGCTCGCGGGCATGGGCGCCGGCGCAGCAGCCGGCGCGGCCTTCGGCGGCCCGTTCGGCGCAGCCATCGGCGCGCTTGCGGGCGGCCTGGCCAAGCTGGGCCTGAGCGCCGCGATGCCCGATGCCGTCGGCACCATGTATCCGCTGGACGGCCACGGCAATCCGGTCGCGCGCCACGGCATGGATCAGGTCATCGACGGCATCGAGAAACAGAAAGACGAGGACGTGGCCATCATCAGCGGCGGAGGCTAGCGGTGACGGTGGCGTCCTTGCGGCGATGGTGCGTGGCGGCTGCGGCGATACTGTCGCTCTGGACATTGGAAAGTGCAGGCATGAAGACTCAACCCGCAGAAAAATTCTTCAGCGGTCCGACGCTGACGCTGGCGCAGGCGATCGAGCGCGGCGACGTGGCCGAAGTCGACGAACTCGCATCGAGCGTCGATCTGAACAAGCCCGGCGCCGAGGACATGACGGTGCTGTTCTTCGCGCTGCACGCGGCGATGGGCGAGAAACCCAGGCAGCTCGAAATCATGACGCACCTCGTCAAGGCCGGCGCGGACCCGCGCCACGAAGTGCCGGAGCTCGGCAGCGTCGTCGGCGTCTCGCTGCAGGCCAAAAGTCCGCTCTACGTCAAAGCGCTGCTCGACGGCGGCCTCAGCCCCGACACGGTCGAAGGCAGCACGCCGATCCTGTTCGTCGTCACGCACGAACACACTTTCGACACGCTGAAGCTGCTGCTCGACCGCGGCGCGACGATCGACAAGACCGACACGCTCGGCAATACCGCGCTGATGCGCTCGCTGATGCGCCTGCAGCTCGACCAGACGATCTACCTGCTCGATCGCGGCGCGAATCCGGATTTCGTCAACGTCAACGGCGTGTCGTTCGCGGGCCAGCTGAAATTCCAGCTCGAGCGCCAGCAGGCCGGTTCGCCGGCGCAGCTGAAGATGCTCGAGATCCGCGATCGCATCGTCGCGAAAGGCGTCGCGTGGCCGCCGCCGACGCGCGACGAGGAACGCGAACGCATGCTCGCGCGCGGCCAGCAGCCGGACAAGCCGCTGAAGATCCAGTAGCGGAACGCGGCAGGACGCCGCTGCGGCAGAAGGTAAACGTATAAAGCGTTAAAAAAGCAGGGTTCGTGGTCTGTCGGGGGGCAGGCAAAAGGCACGGGCCGGACAGCGGGATCCCTGGAGCGGAAGCGCCATGGCCACAGGCAATACGATAGGAAGACTGACCGCCGAACCCATGGTCCCCAAGACCACGCCGGCGGGCAGTGCAAATCCTCCCGAGAAGAAGAGCTGGTGGAGCAAGTGGGGCGATGTCGTCCACACGGGGCTCGACATCCTCGGTGCCGTGCCGGTCGTCGGCATCGTCGCCGACGGCGCGAACGCGGCGATCTACGCGGCCGAAGGCGATTACGTCAACGCGGCGATCTCGGGCGCGTCGGCCGCGGCGAATCTGATTCCGGGCGGCGGTGCGGCGATGAAGGCCGGCAAGGCCGCGGTCGCCGTCGGCAAGACGGTCGCGAAGGAAGGCGCCGAGGCGCTCGCGAAGCAAGCCGCCAAAGAGGCCGCGGAGAAGGCGGCGAAAGAGGCGGCTGAAAAGGCGGCGAAGGAAGGTGCCGAAGCGGCGGGCAAGAAAACCGCGAAGAACGCCGGCAGCGACGCGGGCGGCGGTGTAAAGGGCAAGGGCAAGAAAAAGGAACCCTGCAAGAACAAGACATGCGTCGGCGCGCCGGTCAATCCGGTTCTCGGTATCAAATTCCTGATCGGCGAAGAGGAACTGGATTTCGAGCTGCCAGCGCCATTGCCGTTGCGCTGGCAGCGAACATACTTCT
>CAMLLF010000420.1 GCA_946480705.1 uncultured Lysobacteraceae bacterium
CCTTCGCCGACACGACCCACTCGAGCCATTGCGGATGCGGCTGCGCCGAGGGCGCGGTGATGATTTCGACAGTCTGCCCGCTGACCAGGCGCGTACGCAGCGGCGCGAGCTTCTTCTCGACGCGCGCGGCGACCGCGTGCTGACCGACCTCGCTGTGCACGGCGTAGGCGAAATCCAGCGCCGTCGCGTTGCGCGGCAGCGAGAGAATGCGTCCCTTCGGCGTGAACAGATAGACGTCGTCCGGGAACAGGTCGACCTTGACGTTCTCGATGAATTCGAGCGACGACGCGGTGCGCGCCTGGCTGTCGACGAGTCCCTCGACCCATTCGCGCGCGCGCGACTGCGCCGCGTTGCTCTGCCCGCCGCCCGACTTGTAGGCCCAGTGCGCCGCGACGCCGCGCTCGGCGACCGAATCCATTTCCTCGGTGCGGATCTGGATCTCGATCGGCGCGCCGAACGGTCCGAAGACGACCGTGTGCAGCGACTGATAGCCGTTGACCTTCGGGATCGCGATGAAATCGCGGAAGCGCCCGTCCATCGGCTTGTACAGGCCATGCACGGCGCCGAGCGCGTGATAGCAGCGCATCACGCTGTCGGTCACGACGCGGAAGCCGTAGACGTCCATGACCTGGGCGAAGGATTTGTGCTCGTTGCGCATCTTCGTGTAGATGCTGAACGGCGATTTGATGCGGCTGACGACGCGCGCGACGATGCCTTCGGAAGCCAGTCGCGCCGACAGCGCGGCCTCGATCTTGGCCATGGCCTCGCGGCGGTTGCCGAGCGCGCTCTTGATGCGCGTCTCGATGACGCGGTGGCGGTCCGGATACATCGCGCGGAAGCCGAGTTCCTGCAGCTCGCCCTTGAAACGGTTCATGCCGAGCCGCTGCGCGATCGGCGCGTAGATCTCGAGCGTCTCGCGCGCGATGCGCCGGCGCGACGACGGCTCCATCGCACCGAGCGTGCGCATGTTGTGCAGCCGGTCGGCGAGCTTGATCAGGATGACGCGCAGGTCGCGCGCCATGGCGAGCAGCATCTTGCGGAAGCTCTCCGCAGCGGCTTCCTGGCGGCTCTTGAAGTGCAGCTTGTCGAGCTTGGTGACGCCGTCGACGAGTTCCGCGACGGGCTCGCCGAATTCGGCGGCGAGTTCGGCGCGCGTCAGATCGGTGTCTTCGAGCGTGTCGTGGAGAATGGCTGCGATGATGGTCTCGTGATCGAGACCGAGGTCGGCCATGATCGAGGCAACCGCAACCGGGTGCGTGATGTACGGCTCGCCGCTCTTGCGCTTCTGTTCGCGGTGGGCATAGGCCCCGACTTCATACGCGCGCCGCACGAGCGCGACCTGCGCCAGCGGCAGGTAGCCATGAAGCTTGTCTTCCAGCGCGCGAACGTAGGCGGGAGGATCGCTCAACGCCGGCGCCTGCTGCGACATCAGGGCCGTATCCACGGGGTACTCCGCCGGAGCGCGAACCGGCGCGGCGCGCCGGTCCGCAGAGAGGTATTACAGATCGTCGCCGCCGCCCTTCAGGTCGTCGTCGACTTCAGCCGCCGCCCATTCCAGCGCTTCGCGTTCGGCGCGTTCGCGTTCGAGCTTGTCGACCTGTTCGATCAGTGCGTTGTCGACCTTGCCTTCCGCGATTTCGCGCAGGGCGAGCACGGTCGGCTTGTCATTCTCGGCGCTGACGAGCGAGTCGGCGCCCTTCGCGAGCTGGCGCGCGCGCTTGGTCGCCATCAACACCAATTCGAAGCGGTTGTCGACGACCTGCAGGCAGTCTTCTACGGTTACTCGGGCCATGTGAACCTCAAAATCAAAAAAATCAGACGCTTGGATGCCGGCATTGTAGCCGGCGCTTCCGCCGCGGCGCAAACCGGCGCTTGGACCCCGACGACGGTCCCGGTGTAGACTTCGCAGTTCGCGCGCGAGCTCTACGGCCCGGCCGCGGCGGAAAACGCCGACCGATGCCGACAAAGGGACGACTTGATTCTGCGAAGATCGGCCCGAAATGCCCGCCCGCGCCCCGCTCTGCAGGAAGCCGTTCGAATGCCACTCGCCACGCGCCGGAAGCCGCTGAAGACACTGACACTGGTCGCATTCAGCGTCCTGCTGGCCGGCTGCTCCATTGCCAAGCCGCGTACCGACGATCCGTGGGAGCGCTGGAACCGCAAGGCGTACGCGTTCAACGACGCCGCCGACCGCGCCGTGATCCGCCCGGTCGCGGTGGGCTACCGCAAGATCACGACCCCGAACATGCGCCGCGTGCTGAGCAATTTCTTCAGCAACCTGCGCATGCCGATCACGATGGTCAACAACCTGCTGCAGGGACGTCCGAAGGATTTCACGCGCAGCACCGGCCGTTTCCTCGTCAACACGACGCTCGGCATGGTCGGTTTCTTCGACCCGGCGAGCCAGATGGGCCTGAAGCTGCAGGAACAGGACTTCGGCACGACGCTGGCCAAGTGGGGCGTACCGGACGGCCCTTACCTCGTGCTGCCGCTGCTCGGTTCGACGACGGCCCGCGACGTGCTGCGCTTCCCGGTCGACCGCTTCTTCGATCCGCTCGCCTGGTACGCGAGCCATCGCGACCTGAAATACAAAGCGCAGTACATGCCGACCTGGCTGTTCCTCGTGACCCTGCGTTCGCGCGGCATCGAGGCCGAAGGGCTGCTCGAGGGCGTCTACGATCCGTATGTGTTCTACCGCGACGCGTATCGCCAGCAGCGCGTGTACCAGATCTACGACGGCAATCCGCCGGTCGAGATCATCGAACAGCTGCAGGGCGTCGGCGAGGATTTCGATCCGGAAGAACTGCTCGAAGAGCAGCGCCGCATCAACAAGCCGCTGCCGCCGAGCGGCGAGACGGCCACGTCGCCGGCAACCGGCGACGACGCCCGGCAACATTGAGCGCCGCCGGCGTCGCGGCGGCGCCGGCTTTCAGCGAATACCCAGCAATTCCTCGACTTCGCCGAGCTGCGCGAGCGCGCGCAGCGTGGCAGGCATGCCGACGATCGCGAGTTCGCCGCCGCGCGAGCGCGCGGCGCGGCGCAGCGCCAGCACGACGGCCAGCCCGGCGCTGTCGCCCGCAGTGACCGCGGAAAGATCCAGCGTCGCCACGTCGCCGCGCGCGACCGCCGGCCGCGCGTCGGCCAGCGCCCTGGCGGCCGTCGCGAATACGAGAGCGCCGGACATCGCGAGGACGCCCGGCGCCGGAGCCGACAACATCAGTTGTTCGGCTGCGCTCATTTGCCCGGATTCTTCTCGAGGCTTTCCAGCGCCTTCTCGCCCTGGGTTTCGAGGCGCGTGATCAGCTCGTCGAGACCCGACTTGGCGATCTCCGCCGACACCTGGTTGCGGTAGTTCGTCACATAGGAAATGCCTTCGATGATGACGTCGTAGGCCTTCCAGTCGCCGTCCTTGGTCTTGCGGAACGCGTAGTCGACCGGTACGCGCTTGCCGTCGTCGAGGATGACTTCGGTGCGGACCAGCGAACGCTTGTCGTTGAGTTCGCCCTTGTACGGCGCGATGTCGATGCGTCCGCGCGTATAGTTCAGCAGTCCTTCCGCATAGCGATGGGCGATGGAGTTGTAGAACGCCTTCGCGAAGCGCGTGCGCTGTTCCGGCGTCGCGCTGCGCGCGTTCTGGCCGAGTACGAGGATCGACGCGTAGTCGATGTCGAAGTGCGGCAGCACGATGCCGTCGATCAGCTTGATCAGCTTGTCGCGGTCGTTGCGAAGTTCTTCCTTGCGTCCTTCGAGCGCCTTGGCGAGATCGTCGGCGATGCCCTGGACGACGGCATTCGGATCGGCCGTCGCGGCATGGGCGGACGGCAGTAGCGCCAGCAGCATGACGGCGAGCAACGGCAGCAGTTTACGGAACACGCTCATGGATACCTCAACGGGTCTCGGGTTCGGGATTGGGGGACGGCGCCTGCTCGGGCTTTTTGGCGGGACTGTCGCCGCTGCCGACGAGGTACTTGCCGATCAGCTCTTCGAGTTGCATGGAACTCTGCGTGAGGATGATCTCGTCGCCGTCCTTGAAGAGATCCGGCGAGCCGCCGGGTTTCAGCGCAACGTACTGATCGCCCAATAAACCACTGGTGAACACGGCCGCAGCGGAGTCGTCGGGGAGCTGGTTGAAGCGCTTGTCGATCGCGAGCGTGACCAGCGCTTCGAGCCGGTCGGGTTCGAGCTGGATATCCGAAACACTGCCGATGCGCACGCCGGCAATCTTCACGGGCGCGCGCAGCTTGAGCTGGCCGACGTTCGTGAAGCGCGCCTTGAGCGCGTAGGTCGGCCCCTGCCGGTAGTTCGCGAGACTCGTGGTCTGGGTCGCGAGATAGCCGAGCGCGGCGAAGCCGAGCACGATGAAAAGGCCGGTGCCGATCTGGTGGGAACGTCGTTGGGTCATGGCATCACTCGCGCCGCATCACATCAGGAAGGCCGTCATCAGGAAATCGATGGCGAGGGTAAGAATGGAGGAATAGACAACCGTGCGCGTCGTCGCATAGGCGACGCCTTCGCTGGTCGGCGCCGTCGAATAGCCCTGGTAGATCGCGACCAGAGTGACGACTGCGCCGAACACCGCGCTC